>NZ_JBIMRC010000016.1:0-126056 GCF_043945575.1 Enterobacter cloacae complex sp. 2024EL-00214
GGTGGAAAAAATAGCCTAAATAGGCTGATTCGATGTGTTTGCGGGAAAAAAATCGGCCCAGATCCGCGAAATTTTAATCAGCGAGTCAGCTTGGGAAGAAATGACCTGCTTATTCGCACCTTCCCAAAAAGTACTCTGACCTTTTACATCTCGCCTTACAAGATTCTTATAGTGAGTATGACTCACTCATAAAGGATCTTAAGGAATGTGGTCGGTTACGGAATCTCACTGTACATGCAGATTGGAATAATACGGACCTTGAAGGATATACTTACTTGGGTGTTAAAATTACCAAAGAAGGAATTAACCAAGAATATATTCAGTTTAGCATTGATTCCCTGAACAATATCCTTACTTTGATACATCATACGCGCTTCAAACTAAGTGATTATTGGGAAGCTAGAAATATAATGCACTCCAAAAGATTACAGAAATAAACCAATATATGATGTTAATAAGAGTCTGAGGGGATAGTAATGTCTGGAATGTTAGCTAGCACAGCCGCCGCTGTTGGGATCATTGACAAAGCTGTAGGAATTGCCAAAAAGCTTGCCGATGACGGTGGTGAGCTTGATAAGGCGACTCTCAAACTTGAGCTTGCAAGCCTCATGACTGAACTTGCTAGCGCTAAAATGGAAGTGGTCACTACTCAAATGCTTCTGTTCGATGCTGAACAGAAGAACAAGAAACTTGAAGAGCAGCTTAAAGATAAACACTCTTACACTTTCAATGATGGTCTTTATTGGAAAGAAGGTGATGAAACTGCTTTTTGTCCAAAATGTTATGAAGTAGACAAGGTTCAGACACATATGGTCTATGCTCGTGCGGTTGGCCAATATTCTGCAAGTTGGTATTGTAACAATTGCCGCACTAGTATCTATCCAAACTCTGCTTGAATATTATCTCTCGTTCTCTTCAGTATCGAACGTTTTCGAAAAAGGGCAGGATTGCGAGTGAACCACCAACGTAAACAAATAAATGCTGTTTTGGTAAGTGCAAAACCTCTTCCCGCCCTTTAACTCTTGTTCGTCGGGATTGCTCTAAATCCGAAAAAGTCAAACTTACAAAAAATTGGGGCGGTTTATCCCTTGGAAAGGAAGGGGCAATGAAGCCCCTTCAGTCTACATTAACCAGCGTGACGGTAGGATTCACGCACACCATCACGATAACCATCAGCAAACGCTGCCTGAGGACTTTTGTGGCGAACGGTTCCCGCCTGGCTATCAGGTAAGGCGGCTAAGTCTACCCAAACTTGTCCTGTGCGAGCCAAGCCTGCACGGTAGCCCTGATCGTAAGCGCAGCCGCAACATTTATGGCGACCTTCACCACCTTGATCGTGAGGTAAGCTGATGAAAAGAGTGTTGTAGCGGTGTGATTGTTTACAAATAGTCATGCATTGCTCCTTATGAGCGTCATTTTAAGGTTTACATGATCCTCTTTGCCTGGCACAATCAAGCCGTGAAAAATGAAGGTAAGGCTAAGATTCATACGAGTTTGGCGACTCGTATTGGTCATGCTTTGTAAGCCGGGTTCATGCAAATGAATCCGGTTTTTTTATGCCTAAAATTCAGGCACGGCACTACATGTGGGGGTAGTCAATCAATAGCGGCCCCACATAGTCGATATTCTAGTGATGATTCTTTTCTGCACAAGGGTTGATTCTGACGTTAAATTGAGGTTGCGAAAGGGTAAAAATGCAAAACCCTGCACAGCATAAGGCTTGGAAGACATGTCAATGATTAAGAAAAAAAAATCAAAATTTGATCGAGTGCTGATTTCTTCAACGGGAGGTCAGAATTGCGCAACATGATGTCGCGCAATCTTTATAAGAATAATTAATGTTGCTAGGGGTTTTGATAGTAGCGTGCAACATATATGTGTGCGTGAGGATGGAACTAATGATGTACCCATAACAGTTGGTGATCTGTTAGACCGTCAGCCTAGGCCCTCGGTGAAAAGCGCTTTTCTTCACCAAATATCGCTACGTGCTCGTGACCGACATCTGCCACGATTTTATTGCCGTTACCGGAACACCGGGAACAGGCACCGCAAACGTATTATTCTCAACAACTACAGCACCACAAGTGATGCTGTAGTCTGGGATTTATACATCAATTAAGAAGTTCCGTTGATACGTTGCCAATATCGAAGAACTCTTTAAAGACCCTGACAACAAGATCAAAATCTTTTGTCAGTTGTCGCTCAGGCCAGTAATCCCCATAAATCTGTATTTTTTTCTCCATACCAGATTTCGATTTATCCCAATAGGAACGAACCGTTAAATCAGATTCCGAGCACTCTAGTAACGTCAAGAGATAGAAGCCATCATCTGTAGATACTTCTAAATTCATCGGCCCAATATCAGGTTCGGGGACAATGCGGAGTCTTACACCACCTGTATCCCCCCTCAATTTCATCAGGAATTCTTCTACATCATTCCACTTGGGGCCACGAACCCGTGAAAAAGAGTTTCTGGCGTACAGATAGAAATCGACTTCAAACTCATCTTTCATAAGTTTCTTTCCTGGTGAGTTTTTTCATCCCTTTTTCCCAATACAAAGTATCTCCGCTTTTCTCTTCAAAAATAGTAAGCGATTTCAAGCCAGATTTTTCAGCCATACTTTTTATATCGCTGAGACAGTAACCGCAAACTGGCTTACCAGATACTTTCATTTCCATGCTACGACCCGTTGTCATACCCTGCTCGTAGGCTTGTTGGATAGTACCAACTTCAGCATGAGCGGTAGCATCAGGCAACACAACTGGTCGATGTGTAAGTATCCCGGTAATAGCGCTATAAAAAAGGCTGCATTACGCAGCCTTTTTTGGGGAACCCATTCAGTTCTTCGGGAAAATCCAGACGTGTTTTGCTGGCAGTGATAAATGACAATGCTGCGGGTCGCGAACGTCGTGGCCATAGGCGCGGATCACAAAGTCATCGCCTGCCGTGCGGAACAAGTATTCCCAGCGGTCACCCAGATACATGCTGGTGAGCAGCGGCAGTTCAAGCTGATTTTCACCCGGGCCGTCCACCACCTCGACGCGCTCGACGCGGATCACCGCGGTGGCCTCCTGACCGTTTTGCACGCCTTCACCGGCCTGCCCCCACAATACCCAGTCTTTTCCCTCAATGCGTGCTTTGCCATCGCGCACCTCTGTCACTTTGCCGTGCAGGCGGTTATTGCTGCCCATAAATTCTGCCGTAAACAGGGTCTTTGGCGAACCGTACATCTCCTGCGGTGTGCCTTGCTGCTCAATCTTGCCGTTGTTGAGCAGCAGAATGCGGTCGGAAATGGACATCGCTTCATTCTGGTCGTGCGTCACCATCAGTGCGGATAAGCCCAGCTTGATAATTAACTCCCGCAGGAACACGCGGGCCTCTTCACGCAGCTTGGCGTCGAGGTTAGAGAGTGGTTCATCCAGCAGGATCACCGGTGGGTTGTAAACCAGGGCCCGGCCAATTGCCACGCGCTGCTGTTGTCCACCGGAAAGCTGGTGTGGGTGACGTTTACCAAGATGACCTAACCCAAGTTGATCCAGCACATCCTGTACCCGCTGGTTGATCTCTTTGGTTGCGACTTTACGCAGTTTTAACGGATAGGCCACGTTCTCAAAAACGGTTTTGTGCGGCCACAGCGCGTAGGACTGAAATACCAGCCCCAGATTACGCTCTTCCGCCGGAATTTCGCTGCGCGGCGTGCCGTCGTAAACTTTGTTTTTGCCAATCACAATTGATCCCTGAGTCGGCTTTTCCAGCCCTGCCACCGCGCGCAGCAGGGTGGTTTTCCCGCTGCCCGATGGCCCCAGCAGAGAGACCACTTCACCGCGCTTCAGGTTCATGGAAACGCCTTTCAGCACCGGGTTGTCGCCGTAGGTTAAGTGCAGGTTGTCGACCGCTAATTCAATCATGTAATTTGACTCCGAAACGAAGGGCAATGCCCAGACCTACCACGACCAGCAGGATATTAATAAAGGAGAGCGCTGCCACGATATCAATGGCACCAGCTGCCCACAGTGAAACCAGCATTGAACCAATGGTTTCCGTACCGGGAGAAAGCAGGTACACGCCCGTTGAGTATTCGCGTTCAAAGATCAGGAACATCAGTAGCCAGGAACCGATAAGACCGTAGCGGGACAGCGGAATGGTCACGTGGCGCGTAATTTGCCCGCGCGTTGCTCCTGTACTGCGGGCGGCCTCTTCAAGCTCTGGCCCTACCTGTAACAGCGTGGAGGAGATAAGCCTCAGTCCGTATGCCATCCACACCACGGTGTAGGCCAGCCAGACGCTGAAAATGGTGCTGCGTAATGAGCGCAGCCAGACGATCAGGTTTTCGCGCATCCAGTCAGACCAGACGAACCCGGAAAGCCAGCCTGATTTCAGCGAGTTATCCAGCCACATCGGCAGGAACAGGAAGACCCACAGGAAAGCCAGACCCGCGAGCAGGCCTGGAACCGCGCGCGGCACCAGTACGCTGTAATCAAGAAAGCGCGTGGTATTGTCCGGTTTGCGGTGCATTGCGATGCCAACAAACAGGTAGCACGCCACGGCCAGCGCGCCGCCAATCACGCCGATAGACATTGAGTTGACGATGGCGCGTAACAGGTTCGGTTGTGCCCAGATGGTGCGGAAGGTATCGAGTGAAAGCTCATCCCACAGCGAAACACCCACCCCCCAGTTAGAGATAAACGCGCGCAACACCACGCCAAGCAGGGGGACGCCGATAGTCACGGTCAGCCAGGCGGCCACCACTGCGCCGGCCACCCAGCGCCATTTACCCAGCGGTAAGGCACGCGCCTGCGACGCTTTCCCTTTCATGGTCACGAAGCGGTTGGCGGTACGCATCAGACGACGCTGCAGCATAACCAGTGGAATAGTGATACAAATCAGCACCACGGCAACCGCTGCCATCAGGTGATAGGACGGGGTACCGAGCTTGTTGGTGAGCTGGTACAAATAGGTTGCCAGCACCATGTTGCCTTCCGGATCGCCGAGCACCAGCATCAGGCCGAAGACTTCCAGCCCAAGGAAGAACAACAGCACGATGGCATACAGAATCGACGGGCGCACCATCGGTAAGCTGACGGACATCATCACCTGTAAAGGTGATGCCCCCGCAGTGCGTGCGGCCTCTTCGACATCGGAACCTACGCTGCGCAGCGCGGAAGAGATATAGAGATAGGCGTGTGGAACATGCGTCAGGCCCGCAATGACCACGATGCTCGACATGTCGTAGATATTCCACGGGACAAAGCCAATCAGCGCTTGCGCCCACAGGGATAAGAAACCCACCGGACCTGCCGCCACCACATAGCCAAACCCCAGCACCATCGGTGAAACAAAAATCGGCACCAGGATCAGCGGCTCAATCAGACGACGGCCAGGTAAATCGGTACGTACCATCAGAAAGGCCAGCACGCCGCCCAATGGGATGGCGATGACGACCAGGCCAAAGGCGAGAATAAAACCACTTTTCAGTGCCTTATAAAAATCAGGGTCGGTGAAAATAAAGCCAAATGACTCAAGGCTCCACTCTTTTGCCGGAGAAAAGAACGGGGCGGATAAAAAGCTCTGTATCACGATAAACGACAAAGGCACGTAGATAACCAGTGCGGTTATCAACACGACAATACCGCGCGGCAGGCTTTGCCATTTTCTGTGTAATGTATTCATGGGGATATCCCTGGTGTTGCAGCCCAGAAAAATGAACTCAGGTCGTTGAACAGGAGCGCGGCGACATGCGCCGCGCTCAGATGCTTATTTGGCGGCGGCTGCACGCCACTGTTTGATGTAATCCAGACGTTTTTTCGGCTGCAGATATTCCAGCAGGCTTTCATCAACCGGGATCGGTTTCAGCGCAGTGCCCAGAATTTTGGTCAGACCGTCGATATCATTTTTACCTTCGATATCGTTACGAATGGACGGGATATCCGCCTGGTTTGCCAGAATGCTTTGCCCTTTTTCTGACAGGACATAATCCAGCCACAGCTTAGCGGCATTGCTGTTCTGCGCCTGCTGGCTGATGAAGGAAACGCGCGACAGAACCAGGGTGTAATCTTTCGGGTAGGCGATCCCAAGTGACGGATCGTTCTTCGCCCGGGCTTCAGCGTAGGAGCCCAGAATGTTAAAGCCAATCAGGTTTTCGCCCGATGAGACCCTCTCCATCATGGTACCGGTGGAGGACTGCACCGCTAAGCCGCCTTTGGCGACGTCAGCCAGCGTTTTGAAGTAGTTGGGATCGGCCTTGTGATCCTGCACGGAGAGCATGAAACCCAGACCCGACTTTTCGATGTCGTAGGTGGTGACTTTGCTCTTAAATTTGTCCGTCTGGCTGGCAATCAGTTTCGCCAGGGCTGCATGGGAATCCGGTACGTCACCCGCCGGGATCAACCGTTTGTTGTAGATGAATACGACCGGCTCGTAGGTGGTGCCATAAGCTTTATCATGCCAGACCGCCCATTTTGGCAACTGGCTTTGTTCCGGAGATTTGTACTCCATCGCGTAGTCGGTTGCGAGCTTCAGCCCGGTATCCATTGATGAGCTCCAGACCACATCGCCGCTACCGCCACCGGAGGCCTGTTCGCTGATAAAACGGTTGTACAGCTCGGTGCTGTTCATGTCGTTGTATTCAACTTTAATGCCGGGGTAAGTCTTTTCGAAGCCCTCGATCAGCGGCCCGGCGGCTTTGGTATCGGTGGTGGAATAGATAACCACCTTGCCCTCTTTGGTCGCGGCATCCACGACTTTTTGATACTCAGCAGGGTAGCCCTGCGGCAAAGCAGACATTGCGGAGGTTGAAATCAGTACAGTAGCGGTAAGCAGAGAAATTCGGAAAGTGTTCGACATTATAATTAACCTTTTAGTTACATTTGAGGAACTAATGGTCAACATAGCTTATGGGTTAGGGCAAACAATAGGGTGATGAGGGTTCCGGTTCTGAAGTGTGATTGTCGGCGTTGTTTCGGCAATTAACACCATTAAATCCGCGAACATTCGCCAGCGAACGGTTTCGGTTTATGCCTTATCGGGGGCTTTACGATACAGCCTTCTGGGGTGACCAATGTTGCCATACAGCATCTCGATGCTGATAAACCCGCTTTCCACACAATATTCCAGATAGCGACGCCCCGTGGTTTTACTGATCCCAACGCTCTCCACCACCTCTTCCACCGACATCGTGCTTTCGGGGTTATCGGCGAAAAATCGCTTAATACGTTCCAGCGTGTTGGGTTCAATTCCCTTGGTGGAGGGGGCAAGGGAAGACTCTGCGGCGGGCAGATTAAACAGGCGATCCAGCGCATGCTGGTCGACAACCTTAACCTGTTGCACGGTGTGGATGAAGCGCATAAACCGCTCCAGAGAGGCGTGCAGGCGCTGGAAAAAGACGGGTTTAATCAGATAGTCAAACGCGCCGCTGCGCATGGCATGGCTACAGGTTTGCATGTCGCTGGCGGCGGTGATGAAAATGACTGAGCATTCAAAACTTTTCAGCAGCGGATGGTCGATTAACTCCACGCCCTTACCGTCCGGGAGATAGTTATCCAGCAGGATAAGCCGCGGCTGATGTTGGCGGATCAGGCTATGCGCCTGTTCAATCGACGTGGCTATGCCGACCACGCGCAGGTGAAAATTCTGCTCGATATACTCACGATGCAGTTCTGCAAGGTGCGGTTCATCCTCAACAATCACAACATCTAGTGGTCGGGTCGTGGTCATACGTTAGCCCTGCCGAACGGGTTGAGAGTAGGGAATAAACACAGAGAAAACGGTGCCCTGCGGGGTGTTATCGGTGATTTCTATACTGCCGCCCGCCTTATCGACATATCCTGCCACCAGAAACAGACCGATACCATGCTCTGCGCCCACTAATTCGTTACTGCTTTCCGGTTTACTGCTGAATCCCTGCCTGAAGATATGGGGCTTCATGGCGTCATCCACTCCACAACCCCGATCGGCCACCTCTATCAGCAACTCCTGGTTCCTGTCGGAAATATAGAGTTCGACGGGGGCGGGAACCGGGGCTTTCAGGGTCGCATCCACGGCGTTATCCAGCAGGTTGCCAATCACGGACACCAGTTCCGTTTCGGTGAGGGTACCGGGCATTCGGGTGAGATGGCAGGCGGGGTCAAACAGCAGCTCAATGCCTTTTTCCCGTGCGCTGACGTATTTTCCCAGCAGCAGCCCGCACAACGTCGGGGAGGCGAAATGGGCAGAGACGAAGTCCAGCACTCTTTGTGCCCCTTCCGATTGTACCTGGATGTAACGGATCGCTTCGTCATAATGTTTCATCTGCAACAACCCGACGAGTGTTGCCGTCCAGTTCAGCTGTTCATGGCGCATGATGCGCAGGTTATCCGCATAGCGTTTGATCTGGCTTAGCTGACTACTGAGGGTGTTAATGTCGTTTTTGTCGCGAAAGCTATAGACCCAACCACTTTCGACACCCGGCTCCACCTCAATCGCCACGCGGTTGACGATCACCTCACGCTGGTTAAATACCGCAACCTGGTCGTGGCTGCCGCGGCTTACTGAGGCATAGCGTTGAGATAAAAAGCCCGGTGGCGTTTGCAGAACATCCTCCAGCGGTTTGCCAATAAGCTCTTCCTCGCTTTGATGAATGTCCAGCAGCTCTCTGGCAGCACGGTTAATTAACATCAGCTGCTTTTCATTGTTGACCGCAAATACCCCTTCATACATAGCCTCAAGCAACGCTTTTTGCTGCAACACCAGCTGGGCGATATCTTTCGGCTCAAGCCGGAACATCTGCTTTTTAAGATTACGGGTGAACAGCCAGGAGAAAATAAACAGTAACAATAAAAGACCAATACCATATAACCCGGACTGCCAGAGAATATGGGCATTAATATTGGCAATATACGAGGTCAGATAACCGACCGAGACAATTCCAATCACCTGATGTTGGGCATTAAAAATAGGGGCCTTGCTGCGTAATGAAACCCCAATGCCTCCCTGGCGCACGGATATAATCGTTTTTCCCTTTAATACCTCGGCATTATCCCCACCAATCATGGGTAAATTCAGGCGTTCCGGCGATTCTGAGTGATACAGATGCTGCTCCTGGGTATCGCCAATGACAATATAACTGGCATCACTTTCAGCACGCAGCGGCTGAATTAAACGGGCAATACCGGGTATATCTCTGGCTGTGACTTTTTCAGCAAGACCTGGCATTAACGCTATTTCACTGGCCTGCACGCGGGCGCGCTGACCCAGATCGTGGTGCAACTGCCGGTCAATAAAATGAAACAGGATGGTTCCCAGCAAAGCCAATAGCAGGCAGGAAAAGCACACCAGCGCTAAAAAGAGCTTCACCTGAAAAGAGAATCTGCGTTTCATTACAACCTGCAAAAGCCATAGAAAAGGACAACGTTTATGGAGCCTAACATGCAGCCATGTCAGGCGTAATCGGGCAAAAGCAGAGTTGTGAGCTGGCTTTTCGTTTTCGGTGTTATAGCCATCGGGATCCCGTAAGGCTATGCTTCATTCAGCACGATAATAACGACAGAGGCAATGTTATGGATAAAGATTTACTGGAAGCAGGATACCGGGCCTATACCGGGGAGAAAATCGACGTCTATTTTAATACCGGGATCTGCAAACATTCAGGAAACTGCGTACGCGGCAGCGCGGCGTTGTTCAACCTGAAGCGTAAACCGTGGATTGTGCCTGATGAAGTGGATGTGGCAACCGTCATCCGCGTGATTGATACCTGCCCGAGTGGTGCGCTGAAGTACCGTCAAAAATAAGCGAGGAACCATGAATATTCTGGAAGGCCATAACAAGTTTTATGTGAACGATGCAGAAGGAAATCAGGTCGCGGAGATTGTCTTCGTACCGACCGGTGAGCACCTGAGTATCATCGAACATACCGATGTTGACCCGAGCCTGAAGGGGCAGGGAGTCGGTAAGCAACTGGTGGCGAAAGTGGTGGAAAAAATGCGCGGTGAGAACCGTAAAATCATCCCGCTGTGCCCGTTTGCTAAGCATGAGTTTGATAACACCCGGGAATATGACGATATTCGTGCGTAAAGCACGCGCCCGGCATGACGCCGGGCACAATGACGATTAACCCACAAACATCACCGACACGCACAATACGCCAACGATCAGCGTCAGCAGGTTGCCGATGGAGCGATACTGTCTCAGGGACGGGATCAGGTATGTCGACAACGTCGGCATGATAAACAGGATCAAGGCGATAAGCGGGCCGCTGATGGCGTAAATCATTGAGATGGCATTCGGGTTGATGCAACACACCGTAAAGGTGATCACCGATACGCCAAGAATCGACACGGCGCGGTTAAAGGCGCGGCTCTTCTTCACACCCACCTGATGTAGCGACGATTTCACTATCTCCGTTGCCCCTTCAATCACCCCAAAATAGGTGCCGAGGAATGATTTTGACATCGCAATAATCGCCACAATCACCCCGGAAATGCCCAGCCAGGCTGGAGAAGAGGGCATCATAGACAGCGCCGACAGGATCGTCACGCCTTCCTCTTTTGCTGCCACGATGTATGACGGCGGAATAGACAGCAGGCAGCTAAATACAAAGAACAGCACGCTCAGACAGATGATCAGGTATGCCACCTTCATGATTTTCTTGCATTTGCTGATGGCATCTTCGCCGTACTTCTCGCGACGGTCGACGACGAACGTCGAGATAATCGGGGTATGGCTAAAAGCGAAAACCATCACCGGGATCGAAATCCATACCTGATGCAGCGTATGTTGGTTGAACGCCATCTGGCTGGTGAGCAGCGAGGGTTGCCAGCTTCCCGTCAGGTACAGCGAAACAAACAGGAAATAGGCGATCAGCGGAAATACCAGGAACCCCATCACTTTTATCGTGATATGTCGTCCCATCAGGAAGATCAGGTTCAGAACCAGCACCACGCCAAAGCTGACCAGCACCCGCACGGGGGTATCCACCGTCATCCGTTTTGCCAGTTGCTCGGTTAGCGAGTTGGTTATTGCCACGGCGTAAATCAACACCACCACAAAGAAGGCGATGAAATAGAGTGTCGTGATCAGATTGCCGATTTTCTTGCCGTAGTAATGGGAAACGGCTCCGGTGATCCCTTCATTCCCTTTTGTTTTCGACGACAGGATAAATTGTGCCAGCGCTCTGTGTGGCCAGTAGGTTAATGGGTAGGCCACAAGGGCAGTGATAAGCAGGACAATCGCGCCTGCGGAGCCAAGCTGAATGGGCAAGAACAGCGTTCCCGCGCCCACGGCTGTACCATAGAGGGCGAAACTCCAGAGAGTCTCTTCTTTTGACCAAATTTTAGACATTAGAGCAACGCATCAACCAGAAAACCAACACAAAGGAGTGCAATTTACCATAATTATGAGCTGAGAGCGCAGTTGCTTCGAAGGTGTCTGGCCGGAGCGGGCGTCCGGCCAGAGAGGGATTAGCCTGCGAGGGCGCGTCGTTGCTGGCGACGCTTGAGAAATTTCTCGCGCAGGGTGTCGTAGGCCCAGTTATAGAACATGGTGTACGGCAGGAAGAACAGGAAGAAACCTATTTCCAGTGTGAATGCCTGAAGCAACGTGACGCCCAGAACGGCGGCAACAATGGACACACCGATCACAATAAACCCGCACTCAAACCCCAGCGCATGCAATGCGCGAACTTTTGCCGTACGTTTTACCCGCTGTACTGGCCAGAAACGGTCAAAACCGAAGTTATAGATAATGTTCCAGAGCATCGCCGTGGTTGCCAGAATAATGGTCAACCCTCCCATTTCGACAACGGAACGTTGCATTAACCACGCTGCCGTTGGGGCAAGGATCGCCGTGGCAATGCCTTCGAAACAGACGGCATGAAAGATCCGCTCTGGCAATTTACGTTGGAGTGCATCCTGATGCTGCATAGTGACCTCATTAATTCGCCAGTATGGGCGGTGTTGAGGTCTATTTTTATCGTTAAAGATGATATATAAAAGATAGTATCCATCGATAAAATAGATACATCATGCGCTATTCTCCCGAAGCCCTCATTGCGTTTGTCGAAACGGTTTCTGCTGGCTCTTTTTCCGCCGCCGCGCGCCGCCTGCGAAAAAGCCAGTCCACTATCAGTACCTCAATTGCGAACCTGGAAGCTGACCTGGGGTTTGAGCTGTTTGACCGCTCGGCGCGCCAGCCAGTCTTAACCGCTCAGGGTGAACAGGTGCTGGGCTATGTACAGTCGATCCTTGCCGCCAGTGCGCGGCTTGATGAGCTGGCGGTGTCGCTCACGGCACAAACGGAGGCTCGCCTGACGTTTGTGCTTTCCGATACGCTCAACCCGGACGTGCTGGAAGATCTCATGAACCAGTTCGATCGACGTTTTCCACATACGGAATTCGAATGCCTGATTGGCGAGGAAGAGGATGTTATCGATCTGCTGCAGAAGGAGAGGGCGCAGATTGGGCTGACGGAAGCACGAGACAGCTACCCTCCCGGGATTGGGGTCACACGGCTTGCAATGCAGACCCGGATGGCCATTTATGTCTCTGCCACTCATCCCCTGGCAGAACAACACGAAACTCAGGCCGGTGAGCTGCACGGCTGGCGTGAACTGCGACTGAATACCTACCTGGAGCGCGAACCCTCACTGGCGAGAGGACCTGTCTGGTCAGCACCGAATTACCTGTTACTCCTGGGTATGGCGGTGCAAGGATTTGGCTGGTGCGCGTTGCCGTGTGCGCTGGTGGATGAATTTGCCGCCGCGAAATCACTGGTGCAACTGAATGTTCCCGGCTGGCCGAGAACCATTGCCATCGATCTGCTGTGGAACAAGCGATCCCCGCCAGGCGTCGCCGGAAGCTGGTTGCGCCAGTATTTGCAGGATGCACGCTAATCCTGTGACTAAACTCACTTTTTATAAACAATTGCGTCAACTATCGATAACAATACTCTACTATCGTCATGTCATTTAACACAGAGGTCGTGATGAAAGATGTCGTTATAGTGGGTGCGCTGCGTACAGCTATCGGCTGTTTTCAGGGGTCGCTTGCGCGCCACTCGGCTGTTGATCTGGGTAGCGTGGTGGTTAAAGCGCTGGTGGAACGCAGTGGGATCGCAGCACATGAAATTGATGAGGTGATCCTGGGCCAGGTTCTGACTGCCGGAGCCGGGCAAAACCCTGCCCGACAGGCGGCGCTGAAAGGCGGCCTGCCCAATACCGTATCCGCGATTACCATCAACGACGTCTGTGGCTCTGGTTTAAAAGCGCTGCATCTTGCCACGCAGGCCATTCAGTGTGGCGAGGCAGATGTCGTGATTGCGGGCGGGCAGGAGAACATGAGCCGCGCACCGCACGTATTGACCGACAGCCGTACTGGCGCACAGCTGGGAAACAGCCAGCTACTCGACAGCCTGGTACATGACGGCCTGTGGGATGCATTCAATGACTACCATATGGGCGTGACGGCAGAAAACCTGGCGCGTGAGTACGGCATCAGCCGTGAACTCCAGGACGCCTGGGCGCTGAGTTCACAGCAAAAAGCCCGTGCCGCGATTGATTCCGGGCGTTTTCGCGATGAGATTGTCCCTGTCAGCACCCTGCGTCAGAATGGCGAAGCCGTTACGGTAGATACCGACGAGCAGCCGCGCACCGACGCCAGTGCCGAAGGACTGGCAAGGCTTAACCCGGCATTTGAAACGCTCGGTTCGGTTACGGCGGGCAATGCCTCTTCCATTAATGACGGTGCAGCGGCCGTGATGATGATGAGCGAAAGTAAAGCCCTGGAATTGGATCTTCCTGTGCTGGCGCGCATTAAAGCGTTTGCCAGCGTGGGCGTTGATCCTGCGTTAATGGGGATCGCACCCGTTTATGCTACCCGCCGCTGTCTGGAGCGCGCAGGCTGGCAGCTTGAGGATGTGGATCTGCTGGAAGTCAACGAAGCCTTTGCCGCTCAGGCGATTTCGGTTGGCAAAATGCTGGAGTGGGATCCGCTGCGGGTGAATGTTAACGGTGGTGCGATCGCACTGGGTCACCCTATCGGCGCGTCTGGCTGCCGGATCCTGGTATCATTGGTTCACGAAATGAAAAAGCGTAACGCCCGCAAGGGGCTGGCGACGCTGTGTATCGGTGGCGGACAAGGCGTCGCGTTAGCCATCGAGCGTTAATTCCTCGCAACATCACTCTTCATGCCGGGTCAGCGTGAGCATCACCCGGCAAAAGCATGCCCAAAAACCAACAGCATCCTCCTTAATAACCGTGATCAAAATGTTATTTTCAGCATGTTTAAATGAAAAAATGAAACATTGTTTTAAATTGAGTTGAAAACATATTTTGCTGTGGATACTATGTGTTCACCAACAAAATGGAACGCTGTTTCGTTAATTTTTCTTTTGGCTACGATCGACTGGCGCTGAAAGAGTAAGGAGCCAACATGATTCTCGATGCATTTTCTCTGCACGGTAAAGTGGCGGTGGTTTCCGGTTGTGATACCGGCCTGGGTCAGGGGATGGCATTAGGTCTGGCGGAAGCGGGTTGCGATATCGTGGGTATCAACATTGTTGAGCCAACTGAAACCATCGGGCGCGTGATCGCGCTGGGTCGCCGTTTCCTGAGCCTGACCGCCGACCTGCGTAACATCGACGTGATCCCGGCACTGCTGGAACGTGCTGTCGCGGAATTCGGTCATATCGACATTCTGGTGAACAACGCCGGTTTAATTCGTCGTGAAGATGCGATCGACTTCAGCGAACGCGACTGGGACGACGTGATGAACCTGAACATCAAGAGCGTGTTCTTTTTGTCTCAGGCGGCAGCGAAGCACTTCATCGCTCAGGGGGCAGGTGGCAAGATCATTAACATTGCTTCCATGCTCTCCTTCCAGGGCGGGATCCGTGTATCGTCTTACACCGCGTCAAAAAGCGCCGTCATGGGCGTGACCCGTTTGCTGGCGAATGAGTGGGCGAAGCACAACATTAACGTCAACGCGATTGCTCCGGGCTACATGGCAACCAACAACACCCGGCAGCTGCGGGCTGATGAGCAGCGTAACGCGGAAATCCTCGACCGTATTCCGGCTGGTCGCTGGGGTTTACCGGGCGATCTGATGGGGCCGGTTGTGTTCCTGGCATCTCCGGCATCTGACTATATCAACGGCTACACCGTGGCGGTTGACGGTGGATGGCTGGCACGCTAATTCCGTTTTCAGACAGAACCTCTGCCTCCGCGTGGAGGTTTTTTTTGCTCAAAAATCGTCATAGTCCATATCTGTAAAGATGAAAAATCCATACCAAAAAATCATATATGACGTAAATCACAAATTTAATGCTTAAAAATAAACACGTTAATAAAAACAGGTGAATATTCATCATTAGTTGAAATTGTAATGTCCATCACAGAACGCTACATGGCAGTCAAATAATCCATGTTTTCACGAATTACGGCCTGACACTTTTTCTCGCTATCTCGTAATTTCAGTGGACAAATTTCGCTGTTCAGGCAGGAAACTATGACCTCTATAAATGACTCTACCCTCATGCCCGGCGTACTGCGTGATACCCGCCGCATGAATCAATTTGTCTCTATTGCGGCAGCCGTGGCCGGTTTACTGTTCGGTCTGGATATCGGCGTCATTGCCGGGGCGCTGCCGTTTATTACCGACCACTTTACGCTGAGCAGTCGCCTGCAGGAGTGGGTGGTGAGCAGTATGATGCTCGGTGCGGCTATTGGGGCGCTGTTTAACGGCTGGCTCTCGTTCCGTCTGGGGCGTAAATACAGCCTGATGGTAGGGGCGATCCTGTTTGTGGCTGGCTCTGTTGGCTCCGCGTTTGCGGCAAGTATTGAAATATTGTTGCTTTCCCGCGTGTTGCTCGGCGTGGCGGTGGGGATTGCCTCCTATACCGCTCCTCTGTATCTCTCTGAAATGGCGAGTGAGAACGTGCGCGGCAAGATGATCAGTATGTATCAGCTGATGGTGACGCTTGGTATTGTGCTGGCATTTTTGTCCGACACCTACTTCAGCTACAGCGGTAACTGGCGTGCGATGCTGGGTGTGCTGGCGCTGCCTGCACTGTTGCTGATTGTGTTAGTGGTTTTCTTGCCGAACAGCCCGCGCTGGCTGGCGCAAAAGGGCCGTCACGTGGAGGCAGAGGAGGTGCTGCGTATGTTGCGTGATACCTCTGAAAAAGCACGTGAAGAGCTGAATGAAATCCGCGAAAGCCTGAAGCTGAAACAGGGTGGCTGGGCGCTGTTTAAGATCAACCGCAATGTACGCCGTGCGGTGTTTCTCGGTATGTTGCTGCAGGCGATGCAGCAGTTTACCGGGATGAATATCATCATGTACTACGCGCCGCGTATTTTCAAAATGGCCGGTTTTACGACCACGGAACAGCAGATGATCGCCACGCTGGTGGTGGGGCTGACCTTTATGTTCGCGACTTTTATTGCGGTGTTCACCGTCGATAAGGCCGGGCGTAAACCGGCACTGAAAATTGGTTTCAGCGTGATGGCGATCGGCACGCTGATCCTCGGCTACTGCCTGATGCAGTTTGATAATGGCACTGCATCCAGCGGGCTTTCCTGGCTCTCCGTTGGTATGACCATGATGTGTATTGCCGGTTATGCAATGAGCGCCGCGCCGGTGGTGTGGATCCTGTGCTCTGAAATTCAGCCGCTGAAATGCCGTGACTTCGGCATCACGTGTTCCACCACCACTAACTGGGTGTCGAACATGATCATAGGTGCGACGTTCCTGACGCTGCTGGATGCAATTGGCGCGGCGGGTACCTTCTGGCTCTACACGGTGCTGAACGTGGCGTTTATCGGAATTACGTTCTGGCTGATCCCGGAAACCAAAGGCGTCACGCTGGAACATATCGAACGTAAGCTGATGGCAGGGGAAAGGTTGAGGAATATCGGCGTGTAATTTTATTGCCCGGCGAAGCAGCGCTCGCCGGGTTTTTTTTATCTCTGCGGCAGATGCCGTGCCCGTTTATTCTCCGCTGAACGTCAGTGTTACTTCATTTAACTTTATTTAATGACGTTATTTTTCCGTTATCCTGACGACATGCCATCAAGGGATTTACTACAAATTCTGATAGGTGGCACATAGTTAGACTTATCCGGCATTCAGATAATTCTTATTATCTTGTATTATTCTGACTCCACGAACCAGTCAGGCAGAAATTTACTGCACCCTCAAAAGTAGAACAGTTATGTCAGCTATGGATTTCAAAAAAAACACGGACCTCGATTTTCCCCACTATGCCACCCCGGCAGCCAGTACTAAAGAGATAGATCTTCTGGGATTGTTGCACGTCCTGCTGGCGGCAAAAAAACGTATTATCGCCATTGCCTTTACCTTCGCGCTGGTAGGTCTGGTCATCACGTTTCTGATGCCGCAAAAATGGACCAGTAAAGCCGTGATCACCCCGGCAGAACAGACCCAGTGGAACCCGCTGCGCCAGATGATGGTTGAGCTACAGGTGCTCGGTGTAGACGCAAAAATTTCACGCCCGGATGTGTTTAATCTGTTCATCAAAAG
This sequence comes from Enterobacter cloacae complex sp. 2024EL-00214, assembly GCF_043945575.1. Lineage (NCBI taxonomy): Bacteria > Pseudomonadati > Pseudomonadota > Gammaproteobacteria > Enterobacterales > Enterobacteriaceae > Enterobacter > Enterobacter cloacae complex sp. 2024EL-00214. Next base: position 17,509 of record NZ_JBIMRC010000016.1, read on the forward strand.
GTTTCAGTCGCAGTCGCTGCTGGAAGAGTACATGAAGAACTCACCGTACGTGATGTCTCAGTTAAAAGGCACTGATATTGATCCGCTGGAGCTGCACCGTGCGGTGGTGAACATCGCAGAAAAAATGACAGCAACGGATAACGTCCAGGCAAAAGATGCTGATAAAGCACCTTATGTCTCCTGGACGCTGAGTTTCTCCGCACCGACGGCGGGTGATGCTCAGACGGTTCTTGACGGCTACATTGACTATATCTCCCGCATGGTAGAGCAGGAGACGATGCAGAACATTCGTAATCAGATCGTGTTGAAAACGAAAGAGGTACAGCAGCAGCTGGAACTGGATCGTGTGCGCCTGACGAATATTCATAATACTAACCTGCAGCGTCTTAACTACTCGCTGGAAGTGGCCAACGCGGCGGGTATCAAGAAGCCGGTCTACAGCAATGGCCAGGCAGTCAAAGACGACCCGGATTACTCTGTTGCGCTCGGTGCTGACGGTATTGCGCAAAAACTGCAGATTGAAAAAAATCTGAAGGATATCTCTGAACTGAATGCAGACTTCCAGAACCGTGAATACTATCTGACTCAGCTGCAAAAGCTCTCCTTTAAAGACATCACGCTTGAGCCGTTTAAATACCAGCTCTCTCCTTCCATGCCGGTGAAGAAAGATGGCCCGGGTAAGGCCTTAATTGTGCTGCTGGCGGGGATTCTGGGCGGTTTTTTTGCCTGTGGCAGCGTGCTGTTACGTGACGCCATGCGCTCACGCGATGCACTTCTGGAGCCAGTGGCAGAATAATTCTGTGGTGATGAAAAAGGGGCGCTGAATACAGCGCCTTTTTTTATCCGGGGAAGCGCCAGCCGGATAAATCAGGCGGGTTGCAAAAGCGGTGACGGGACAAAGAGCTGGAAACGCGATCGCAAGTTTGCTTCACTGGGATAAACGCATAAGGAGGGATGATGAAAACGATCGGCCTGTTAGGTGGGATGAGCTGGGAATCAACAATCCCTTATTACCGCCTGATTAATGAAGGGGTGAAGCAGCGTCTTGGCGGCCTGCACTCCGCCAGCCTGTTGCTGCACAGCGTGGATTTCCACGAAATTGAAGCCTGCCAGTCGAGTGGCGAGTGGGAAAAAGCCGGGGAGATCCTGGCGCAGGCGGCGCTTGGGCTGGAACGTGCCGGAGCCGAAGGCATTCTGCTCTGCACTAACACCATGCATAAAGTGGCGTCACAGATAGAAAACCGCTGCTCGCTGCCGTTCCTGCATATTGCCGATGCGACGGGACGCGCGATAAGCGCATCAGGGATATCACGCGTGGCGTTGTTGGGTACGCGCTACACGATGGAGCAGGATTTCTATCGTGGGCGGTTGAGCAGCCAGTTTGGTATCGAAAGCCTGATCCCGGAAGAAGCCGACAGAGAACGCATTAATCAGATTATTTTTGACGAACTTTGTCTGGGCACTTTCAGCGGATCTTCCCGTGCCTGTTATGTCCGCGTGATTGAGAAACTCGCACAACAGGGTGCAGAAGGGGTCATTTTCGGCTGTACGGAAATTGGTTTGCTCGTACCGGCTGAGCAAAGCCCGATTCCGGTATTTGATACCGCTGCTATTCATGCTGCCGACGCCGTCGAATTTATGCTCTCCTGAGCGGGCTTGCGCCGGGTATGTCCCGGCTCAGGCCTGCGCGTTGGCGGCGTCGTAAGCTGATTGCGCCGCGACAATCGCATCCATATTACTTTCCACCCAGTGCGCCAGTACGGTGACCGTTTCGGTTAAGGCCTGCCCGAGCGGTGTCAGGCTGTATTCCACTGTCACCGGCACCGTCGCGAAAACTTCCCGCGCAACCAGCCCGTCACGTTCCAGCTTGCGCAGAGACTGGGTCAGCACCTTCTTGGTGATCCGCTGAATATCGCGTTGCAGCTGATTAAAGCGCATCGGCCCGTTCTGGAGACGCGCAAGGATCAACAGCGCCCACTTATCGGCAATACGCGCCAGCACATCGCGTGTCGGGCAGCGTTCATCGAACACGTTATAAGGAGGCATCTCCTTTTTCAGTATTGCAGTATCAGTCATGGTGGTTCCCTCAAGGTAACCAGGTGAGGTAAAGGTGCCTTCTTACACCCGCGTTTGTTTGCGTGTATAAAACGACTTAAGGTTTCTATTTGATACCAGGGAACCGAAAATGGCAACTGACTCGCAGAGCAATGTCCGGAAAGATTTAATCGTTTGATTAACAAAGTAATATTGCATCAGGAGAGATACGATGAGCGTTGTAGTTATCTATTATTCTGGCTACGGCCACACCAAACGCGTTGCTGAAACGGTCGCAGAGGGTGCGCAGGCTGAACTGATCGCGATTGACAGCAATGGCGATATTCAGGAAAGCGACTGGCAAAAACTGAATGATGCGAAGGCAATCATTTTTGGCGCGCCAACCTACATGGGGAGCGTACCGTGGCAGTTTAAAAAGTTTGCTGATGCGACCTCTAAAGCCTGGTTCGTACGTAGCTGGCAGGACAAAGTCTTTGCTGGCTTCAGCAACAGCGCAAGCCTGAACGGTGATAAGCAAGTCTCGCTGCAATACCTGCAAACGCTGGCTTCTCAGCACGGCGGGATTTGGGTGAGCCTGGGTCTGCCACCGTCGAACACTCAGGCGGCAACCCGCCAGGATATCAATAACCTGGGCGGTTCTGTTGGACTGCTGGTACAGTCTCCGTCAGATGCAGACGCAGGTGCCATTGCGTCAGGCGATCTGGATACTGCAGTGAAATTCGGTGCGCGTGTGGCTGCGGTCGCAAAACGTTTTAACTGAGTCTTATGATGCCCGCCGTTTAGTCGGGCGTCTTTTCAAGCACCTTCTCCAGCTGTCCGGTCAGCGCAGATACTCCCCCTTGCAGATGCTCACTGAACGCGTCCACCAGCGCGGAAGCCGGGCGATGCAGCGGGCGGATCAGGCTCACGGTAAAAGGTACTGAAACGCTAAAACGGCGAACCACAATTCCGCTACCCGCGTAATCCAGCGCCGTGAGCGGATTGACCACCGCGACCCCAACCCCGGCGCGCACCATTGCGCAAATTGAGGCGGCACTGTGCGTTTCCACCACCATCCGCCGTTTCACCTGATGCTCGGCAAAGAGCGTGTCCAGCAGCTGTCGGTAGCTGTCGGTCTGGGAGAGGCTAATGTAGTTTTCACCGTGGAAATCAGCCGGTGTCAAAACGCGTTTGCGGGCAAGTGGATGCCCGGCAGGCAGTACGCAGACCTCATCTAACGCGAGCAGTTCTGCACGCTGTGTTCCCGCTGGTGTGGCGAGGGTCTCGGTCAGACCCAGATCGTGGCGCTGAGCGGAGAGCCACTCTTCAAGCAGCGGCGACTCCTGCGGCACGATGGTGAGGTTTACCTCAGGATAACGGGTCAGAAAAGGCTGTATCAGCATCGGCAAAAACGACTGCGAAAAGACGGGCAGGCAGACAATGGACAGCTCGCCCTGGCGAAACTCGCGCAGGCTTTCTGCCGCGCTGACGATCCGATCCAGCCCGTACCAGGATCGCTGAACTTCCTCGAACAAACGCAACCCTTGTACCGTCGGGTGCAGCCTGCCGCGCGTGCGTTCAAACAGCTTCAGCCCCAGCACCTTTTCGAAACGCGCCAGCTCGCGGCTGACTGTCGGCTGCGAAGTGTGCAGCATCTGTGCGGCCTCGGTGAGATTGCCGGTAGTCATCACGGCGTGAAAAATCTCGATATGGCGTAAGTTGACGGCTGGCATGGCGCACCTGAGGGTTGAGGGCTATCCATATCATTTTTGCATAGACTCACGATAAAACGATATTTTTTATTCTCTTTGTGCTGTGGCGTAATCAGTAAAAATTGTGACGACCCGGAGAAGACCATGCCACGCCCGCTTAACCAGACCGATACCGATTTGAACGCCGACAACCTGCTGCGTCTGCCTGCCGAATTTGGCTGCCCGGTGTGGGTCTATGACGCGCAGATCGTGCGCGAGAAGATTGCCGCGCTACATCAGTTTGACGTAGTGCGTTTTGCTCAGAAGGCATGTTCCAATATTCATATTCTGCGCCTGATGCGCGAGCAGGGTGTGAAGGTTGACTCCGTTTCGCTGGGAGAAATCGAGCGTGCGCTGGCGGCCGGGTTTGATCCGAAGACCGACAGCGATGCGATTGTCTTTACCGCCGACCTGATCGACGATGCAACGCTTGCGCGCGTACATGAGCTGCAGATCCCGGTTAACGCGGGTTCTGTGGATATGCTGGAACAGCTCGGACAGGTTTCGCCTGGCCATCGCGTCTGGCTGCGTGTCAACCCGGGTTTTGGTCACGGCCATAGTCAAAAAACCAATACCGGTGGCGAAAACAGCAAGCACGGGATCTGGTACAGCGATCTGCCAGCCGCCCTTGAGGTGTTGCAGCGTTACAACCTGACGCTGGTGGGTATTCATATGCACATTGGCTCCGGTGTGGATTACGGCCACCTTGAGCAGGTATGTGGCGCAATGGTACGCCAGGTTGTCGACTTTGGTCAGGATCTGGAGGCGATCTCTGCCGGTGGTGGTCTTTCTATTCCTTACCGCGAAGGTGAAGAGGCGATCGATACCGATCACTACTACGGCCTGTGGAACACCGCGCGTGACAAAATTGCTGCGCATCTGGGTCATGCAGTGAAGCTGGAGATTGAACCGGGCCGTTTCCTGGTGGCAGAGGCCGGTGTGCTGGTGGCGCAGGTACGCAGCGTGAAAGAGATGGGATCGCGCCATTTCGTTCTGATTGACGCAGGCTTCAATGATCTGATGCGTCCGTCCATGTACGGCAGCTATCACCACATTACAGCGCTGGCTGCCGATGGCCGTGATTTAACCCACGCGCCGCGCGTTGAGACGGTCGTCGCTGGCCCGCTGTGTGAATCTGGTGACGTGTTTACCCAGCAGGAAGGGGGCAAAGTGGAAACCCGCGCGCTGCCAGAAGTGAAGACGGGTGATTACCTGGTGCTGCACGATACAGGAGCTTACGGGGCGTCTATGTCGTCTAACTACAATAGCCGCCCGCTGCTGCCGGAAGTGCTGTTTGATAACGGTGTGGCGCGACTGATCCGTCGTCGCCAGACCATTCAGGAGTTGCTGGCGCTGGAACTCGTCTGATCAAAATACGGCCCCGTTGTGACCGAGTCGCGTAATACCAGCGTGCCGGTAAACGGTGGGATCGCTTCAACCGGCTGGTTTTTTGCCAGCCGGATAGCCTGATCGATGGCCGTGACAATCATATTGTCGATGGGCAGATAAACCGACGAGAGCGCAGGCTCCAGCCATTTGGCGCAAGGCGCATCGTCGAAACCAAACAGCGAAATATCCTGTGGGATCCGCCGCCCGGCCTGGTGTAAGGCTTTGGACGCACCCAGCGCCATATCATCGTTACAGGCAAACAGGGCGCTAAACGGAACATTTTCGGCAATAAGCTCCTTGCACAGCTCATACCCCTGGGTCATACCCGCATCGCCATATTTGATCAGCCGCTCGTCCAGACGAATGCCGTGCTTCTCCAGCGCTTTACGGTAGCCCATCAGACGCGCTTTCCCGGTTGGCGTGTGAATAGGAACGGTGATACAGGCGATCTCACGGTGGCCCTGGTTTATCAGATAATCCACGGCTTTAAAGGCCGCATCCTGCTGTTCGAAGAAGACGCAGCGATCGGCTGCCTGGCTGACTTCGCGGTTAATGACCACCAGCGGCGTCTGCACGGAATTCATCAGCTTCATGATCGTCTTTTCGCTCATGTACCGCGTGTAGAGCACTATGGCATCGCACTTGCGATCGGCCAGCATCTGCACCGCCTGTTCTTCCTGCTCGGGGGCGTCGTGACCGTCGGTGACGATCAACTGCTTTCCGTGCGTCTCGGTCTGCCGCGAAGCCTGCTGCAGCAGGCGACCAAAGTAAAAACCGTCGAAGGTGGAGACCACCAGACCAATGCTGTTGCTGGTCTGGTTGGCAAGCGACTGCGCGAGAAAGTTCGGGCGGTAGCCCAGCTCTTCCATCGCCGCGAACACCTGCTGACGCGTACTCTCTTTAACCTGACCTGTGCCGTTCAGTACGCGCGATACCGTGGCTTTAGACACGCCCGCCCGTAGTGAGACATCCAGCATTGTTGCCATTAGAAATTCCTGCTTCCACGTAATGGTCTGCAGTTTAACACAGACCATCCGGCGCATAAGCGATGCGGGAAGGGCAAAATCCCCATCACGATCACGCTTTTCGGTAACGATCCGTCAGCCGGGAATAAATGACGGAATGTGGCATGCCAAAATGCTATAACTCATCGCCTGTAATCTCTCTGGCGGCGTTGGGTTCGTCGTCACAGAATCGCGCCTCTCTGAGGCCACCTTTTCAAACCAGCACCTGGTTTTCGGGGAAAAATGAAGTGAATATTATGCCGTTGTACGCCGCACCACAGTATGCGGAACAGGTTATCGACTGGATCTGGCACGCCTTTGGTGACGGGCTGCCCCGGGAATTTTTCCAGAGTATTGTTGAGCACAGTCAGACGCCGGGCGCATTACCACTGACCTTTATTGCCGTTGAGGGCGAACAGCTTCTCGGTACCGTGGGGCTCTGGCGCTGCGATCTCATTACCCGTCAGGATCTTTATCCCTGGCTGGCGGCACTGTATGTGGATGAAACGGCGCGAGGAAAAGGGCTGGCGGGGCAACTTCAGCAGCATGTCATCGCCTGTGCCGCGCGTATCGGGTATACCGAGCTACACCTTTGGTCTGCCTGCCGTGACTTCTACGAACGTTACGGCTGGCAGTACATCGGCGATGGGCTGGAATACCCGGATAAAATGGTACACCTTTATCGCTATTCGTTAGATGTCTCAGCGGGTTGTACCACGGAGTGACGGCGTACTAAGGTTGGACTGAACAGATGCGTAATATCCGGTGGCTGGCGTTTTTCCGCCAGTGCCAGCGCCAGCTCCGCAGCCTGCGTTGCCATCGTGACAATCGGGTAGCGGACGGTGGTCAGGCGAGGGCGTACGTAGCGTGAAACCAGCACATCATCGAAGCCAATAAGGGAAATTTCCGCCGGAACCTCAATCCCGTTGTCATTTAACACCCCCATTGCGCCAGCGGCCATCGAGTCGTTATAGCTGGCAACTGCGGTAAAATTCCGCCCGCGCCCCAGCAGCTCCGTCATTGCCTGTTCGCCACCGCTTTCGTCTGGTTCACCATACGCGACCAGGCGGTCATTGCACGGCAGACCGTTTTCACGCAGGGCATCGTAGTAGCCCCGCAGACGGTCTTCCGCGTCGGAAATAGAATGGTTAGAGCAGAGATAGCCGATACGGGTATGGCCTTGTTGAATCAGATGGCGGGTGGCAAGCCAGGCACCGTAGTGGTCGTCGAGTGCCACGCAGCGTTTCTCAAACCCGGGAATAATACGGTTGATTAATACCATACCGGGGATTTGTTTCATCAGATGAATCAGTTCGTCATCGGGGAGCATTTTGGCGTGGACAACCAGCGCAGCGCAGCGGTGGCGGATCAACTGCTCAATGGCCTGACGTTCTTTTTGTTCATTATGGTAGCCATTGCCGATCAGCAAAAAATTGCCTGTCTGATAAGAAACCTGTTCAACGGCCTTAACCATTGCGCCGAAAAAAGGGTCAGAGACATCGCCCACTACCAGCCCGATGGTGTCTGTCGACTGCTGAGCAAGCGCACGGGCGTTAGCATTGGGGTGGTAGTTCAGGGTTTCCATCGCGTTCTGTACTGCCTGGCGTGATGCGTCACTGGCTTTTGGGGAGTCGTTTATCACGCGTGAAACAGTCGCAACGGAAACACCAGCCAGACGAGCTACATCCTTAATTGTCGCCATTTAATACCTTCTTAGTAGGGGTAAGCGTTTACACACTCGCTAGTGTTGCGGAAAAGTAATGTGCATTCAAGGGGAGTGGGTTTTCACAATCGACAAACGTGACGCAGAACACCCCCGGCAGTGTAAGCGTTACACGGGTAACCATGTCAAAATAATGTCAATCCGAACCTTTAGTTACACTTTGCCTCAGGCTGTTGCGATTGTCTGATAGCGAGAATGACGATGGGATTGATAGAGTCGAGATCCCAGAGGTATTGATTGGTGAGAATTCTTAGTACGCATCTCGTACTCATCTCTTGCACCAACCTGCGCGGATGCGCAGGTTTTTTTTCGTCCTGTTTTAGCTATCGCTCCTGCTGCACTTCTCGTGTAATCTGCCACCATTTAACGTAGCCCTTCACACTGGTTGGCAAAGGGAGTTGAGATGCTTTTTGGGTTCTTCCGTATACTTTTCCGTATTCTCTTTCGTATCCGTGTCACTGGCGATGCTCAGACGCTTCGCGGCGAACGCATACTCATCACACCTAACCATGTTTCTTTTATCGACGGCATTTTACTGGCGCTGTTTCTGCCCGTGCGCCCGGTGTTTGTGGTCTATACCTCAATCAGCCAGCGGTGGTTTATGCGCTGGCTGGCACCGTTGATTGATTTTGTGCCGCTCGACCCGACAAAACCGATGATGATCAAACATCTTGTGCGCCTGGTTGAGCAGGGGCGTCCGGTGGTGATTTTCCCGGAAGGGCGTATTTCGGTAAGCGGTTCGCTGATGAAAATCTACGACGGCGCGGGGTTTGTCGCGGCGAAGTCAAAAGCAACCGTCGTGCCGCTGCGTATTGAAGGTGCGGAGCTTAGCCATTTCGGTCGCCTGAAAGGGCTGGTGAAACAGCGCCTGTTCCCGAAAATTACCCTGCATATTCTGCCGCCAACGTCACTGCCGATGCCTGAAGCGCCGCGTGCGCGCGATCGCCGTAAAATCGCCGGTGAAATGCTGCATCAGATTATGATGGAAGCGCGTATGGCCGTTCGCCCGCGTGAAACGCTGTATGAATCTCTGCTGTCGGCACAATATCGCTATGGCGCGAAGAAAAACTGTATTGAAGACATCAACTTTACGCCAGATACCTATCGCAAGCTGCTGACCAAAACACTGTTTGTGGGCCGTATTCTTGAGAAATACAGCAAGAAGGGCGAAAAGATTGGCCTGATGCTGCCTAATGCGGGGATCAGCGCGGCAGTGATTTTCGGCGCGGTTTCTCGTGGCCGTATTCCGGCGATGATGAACTACACGGCAGGTGTTAAAGGGCTGACCAGCGCCATCACTGCGGCACAAATCAACACTGTCTTCACCTCCCGCCAGTTCCTGGACAAAGGCAAGCTGTGGCACTTGCCGGAGCAACTGACCCAGGTTCGCTGGGTCTTCCTTGAAGATCTGAAAGCGGACGTTACGACGGGTGACAAGCTGTGGATTTTTGCTCATCTGATGATGCCTCGTCTGGCACAGGTTAAACAGCAGCCGGAAGATGACGCGATTATCCTCTTTACCTCCGGCTCTGAAGGCAACCCAAAAGGGGTTGTTCACAGCCATAAGAGCATTCTGGCAAACGTAGAGCAGATCAAAACCATTGCTGACTTTACGGCGAATGACCGTTTTATGTCGGCGCTGCCGTTGTTCCACTCCTTTGGCCTGACGGTCGGTCTCTTTACTCCGCTCCTGACTGGCGCAGAAGTGTTCCTGTATCCAAGCCCGCTGCATTACCGCATTGTGCCGGAGCTGGTGTATGACCGTAACTGCACCGTGTTGTTCGGGACGTCAACCTTCCTCGGTAACTATGCTCGTTTTGCCAATCCGTATGACTTCTACCGCGTGCGGTATGTGGTGGCCGGAGCGGAAAAACTGCAGGACAGCACGCGTCAGATTTGGCAGGACAAGTTTGGCCTGCGTATTCTGGAAGGTTATGGCGTCACAGAGTGCGCACCCGTGGTATCCATTAACGTGCCGATGGCGGCGAAACCGGGCACGGTTGGCCGCATTCTGCCGGGGATGGACGCGCGCCTGCTGGCGGTACCGGGCATTGAGGATGGCGGGCGTCTGCAGTTGAAAGGGCCAAACGTGATGAACGGTTATCTGCGGGTGGAAAACCCGGGCGTGCTGGAAGCGCCGACGGCAGAAAACGTTAACGGGGAAATTGAGACAGGCTGGTATGACACGGGCGATATTGTTCGCTTCGACGAGCAGGGCTTCGTGCAAATCCAGGGGCGGGCAAAACGCTTCGCCAAAATTGCCGGTGAAATGGTTTCTCTGGAGATGGTTGAACTGCTGGCGACGGCGGTATCCGCCGACAAACTGCATGCGACGGTTGTGAAGAGCGATGCCAGCAAAGGTGAGGCACTGGTGCTTTTCACCACCGACAGCGAGCTTAAACGTGACAAGTTGCTGCAATATGCGCGCGAGCACGGCATCCCTGAGCTGGCGGTGCCGCGTGATATTCGCTACCTCAAACAGCTTCCGGTGTTGGGTAGCGGTAAGCCCGACTTTGTGACCCTGAAAGGCATGGTTGAACAGGCGGAACAGCAAAATGCGTGAGTCAGTACACACTAACACTTCACTCTGGTCAAAGGGCATGATGGCGGTGATTGCCGCCCAGTTTCTCTCTGCTTTTGGTGACAACGCCCTGCTGTTTGCTACCCTGGCGCTGTTGAAAGCCGAGTTTTACCCCGACTGGAGCCAGCCGATCCTCCAGATGGTGTTTGTGGGTGCTTACATTATTTTTGCGCCGTTTGTGGGGCAGGTGGCGGACAGCTTCCCGAAAGGCCGGGTGATGATGTTTGCTAACGGCCTGAAGCTGCTGGGCGCGGCCAGTATCTGTTTTGGCTTCAACCCGTTTATCGGCTACACGCTGGTGGGCGTTGGCGCTGCGGCTTACTCCCCGGCGAAGTATGGCATCCTGGGGGAGCTGACGACCGGTGATAAGCTGGTGAAAGCTAACGGTCTGATGGAGTCTTCCACTATCGCGGCGATCCTGCTCGGCTCTGTCGCGGGGGGCGTGCTGGCTGACTGGCACGTGCTGGTGGCGCTGGGCGTTTGTGCGGTGGTGTATGGCGGGGCGGTCATTGCCAACCTGTTTATCCCGAAACTACCGGTAGCACGTCCTGGTCAGTCCTGGCGTTTTACGCCGATGACCGGCAGCTTTTTCAACGCCTGCCGTGTATTGTGGCGTAACGGTGAAACGCGTTTCTCGCTGATGGGCACCAGTATGTTCTGGGGGGCGGGTGTCACGCTGCGCTTCCTGCTGGTACTGTGGGTACCGGTGGCGCTGGGCATCACCGACAATGCCACACCGACCTATCTTAATGCGATGGTGGCTATTGGGATCGTCGTTGGTGCGGTAGCGGCGGCAAGGCTGGTGACGCTGGATACCGTTGCCCGCTGCATGCCGGCGGGGATCCTTATTGGAGTGGTGGTACTTCTTTTCTCGCTGCAACACGCGCTACTGCCCACGTACGCACTGTTGATCCTGATTGGTATCCTGGGCGGTTTCTTCGTGGTGCCGCTGAATGCGCTGTTACAGGAGCGTGGAAAGCAGACCGTCGGGGCGGGTAATGCCATTGCTGTGCAGAACCTCGGCGAAAACATGGCCATGCTGTTGATGCTGGGGCTTTATTCTCTGGCAGTGAAAGTGGGTGTGCCAGTGGTAGGCATTGGCGTCGGGTTCGGGGCGCTGTTTGCGCTGGCGATTGCCGGATTGTGGGTCTGGCAGCGTCGCCGTTGATATGTGCGGCCTGATGCCCTCACCCTAACCCTCTCCCCAAAGGGGCGAGGGAATGATGCGCTGCCCACATTAATTTGTGGGGAACCCTCAGCAAAAACGGCAACAGAGTTGCCGTTTTGCGTTTATTACGGGGCCGGATAGGTATAAACCTGATGCACCGCTTCAATCTCCGCTAACACCTCTTCGCTCAGGTTCAGATGGAAACTCTCGATGTTGGTTTTCAACTGTTCCATTGTTGTCGCACCCAGCAGGGTGCTGGCAACAAACGGCTGACGGCGCACGAAGGCCAGTGCCATCTGTGCGGGATCAAGACCGTGACGCTTCGCGATATCAACGTAGGCTGCAACGGCTTTCTGGGTCTGCTCACCACTGTATCGGGTGAAGCGGCTGAAGAGGGTGTTACGCGCACCGGCAGGTTTCGCGCCGTTCAGGTATTTCCCCGTGAGTGTACCAAAGCCCAGGCATGAGTAAGCGAGCAACGGCACTTCTTCATACTGTGTCACTTCGGCCAGACCCACTTCGTAGCTGCGGTTCAGCAGACTATAGGGGTTCTGGATAGTGGCGATGCGCGGCAGATCGTGCTTATCTGCCAGGTGCAGATAACGCATCACGCCAAAGGCCGTTTCGTTAGAGACACCAATGTAGCGGATCTTACCCGCACGCTGGCACTCCGTCAGCGCTTCCAGTGTTTCCAGCAGGGTCACGACCGGTGCGCTCTCATTCCAGCTGTAGCCGAGCTTACCGAAGCAGTTGGTTGGACGCTGCGGCCAGTGAACCTGGTAGAGATCGAGATAATCGGTTTGCAGGCGCTTCAGGCTGGCATCCAGCGCGGCGCGGATATTCTTGCGATCGAGGATCTGATTTGGACGGATCCCGGCATCGTTGTTGCGCGCGGGGCCGCTGACTTTCGAGGCCACAATCAGCTTTTCGCGGTTACCGCGTTTTGCCAGCCAGTTACCCACGTAGGTTTCGGTTAACCCCTGCGTCTCCGGGCGTGGAGGTACGGGATACATCTCTGCAACATCAATCAGGTTAATCCCCTGGCTGACGGCATAATCGAGTTGTGCATGGGCATCGGCTTCGCTGTTTTGTTCACCAAATGTCATCGTGCCCAACCCCAGTTGACTTATCTCCAGAGCGCTGTGGGGGATACGGTGATAAAGCATAGTCGACTTCCTTCAATAGACATGTAGATACGTCATCCATCAAGCTGACTTGCTGTCCTGATGCAACTTGAATGATTTTGTGTACAGACCGCGTCAGGAACCTCCCGACAAAGGAATATAAACATGGCAGAGGGGAAGCAAAAGGGGAAGGAAAAAATCAAAAAGGCCAGCAAGCCACTGACCTTTATCTGTTTATCGCTCGATAATTTGCGAAACTTCGTCACGGTTGATTTGCATTTTATTGCCTTCCTGGTCGCGGTAGCTCACCAGTCCGGTATCATCGTCGACTTCGGGTTTGCCGTCGGTCAGGATCATCCTGCCATCCTTCGTCGCCATAACGTAATCGCTGCTACAGCCCGATACTGCAAACGCTAAACCGACTGCTGAAATTAACACTGCCCATTTTTTCATCGTTATCGTCCTCACCTGGCTTGTATCACATCATAGTGTAGTAATAACCCGATATTCCGACAGGAGGAAGCAGTAAAATCTTAAAAACCAGCTAATTGTGTTTAATAGCTCTCAAACTTCGTTAAAAACTATGTTTTTAGTAAAAAATGGCGTGCGAGCAGCGCACCGGTGAAATTCTTTTTAAGATAAAAGCCGCGTGGCAAGGTCAGTATCGGTTCTCCCTGTGCGCCTATCGCCTCGGTGAGCGCTTTACTGTTGGCCGCTTTCGGACGCAGCTGTAACACTTCACCGTGTCGGGCGGTGATGCGCTCTACATGACCCAGCACGATCATATCCATCAGCTCTTCCCAGTCCTGGCATAGCTGTCTCTCTTCGCTCTCATCCGGGCTCCAGAGCAGCGGTGTGCCCACGCGACGTTCAGCCAGTGGGATCTGGCGTTCACCTTCTACCGGTACCCATAGCACTCGCTTCAGCTTATGGCGAACGTGGCTGGTTTCCCACGTTACGCCGGTATTGCCGGTTAACGGTGCGACACAAACAAAGGTGGTTTCCAGCGGTTTCCCCTGGCTGTCGACAGGAATGGTTTTCAGCTCGACACCCAGAGCGGCAAAATCTTGCTCTGGCTTACTCCCCGCACTTGCACCCAGCCACAGCTCCAGCAACATGCCGATCCAGCCTTTATCCCGCTTCAGATCGTTAGGGATCGGCAAACCTGCCAGTGCCGCCAGGTCGCCGAGCGAAAAGCCAGCGAGACGCTGTGCCTGGTCCAGCAGTTGGGTTTCGCTGGAAGGGGGAGAAAGTAAGGGTGCAAGCGGGTGCATGAAGGTAACCTTTTGATTAAAAAATGAACTAAGAAATTATCCCCTGTGGATAGAGTTTAACTTTTTCTGTACGAATATGCCATGTGCATGATTTATAGGTTGTTTTGGATGACGAAAATTCTTCCTGTACAGCCAGAAAACAGGTTGTCCAAATCTGGTCACTGACAATAAACAGGATCTTACACCATGTTATCCACAGAAAAGTGGGATAACTGGGAATAACCCGTACTACTGTTTCAATTTACAGCCTTGACGTGCGATGAAAATCGAATTTTCAGACAATTTGTGCCTAACTTATTGGCACAATCTGTGGATAAAACCGACGCTGTTCGATCTTTCATCAGTATGACGATCGCTGATGTGATGATCATCACGTTATTACGTTTTATGGCGATGGGATTAAGGTTAACGTGATGAAAATAATAATATTATTTTTATGGGGATACGCGGCGTTCTGAACGGGGATTCAGGTTGTTCATCGGTAATTCCATACTTCTTCACAACTATATCCACAGAAAAGGTGAATAAAATTGCCCTTACGGCAACTCATCTGTTTATAACTCAGCGTATATTTGTGAGTTATTCAAATGTTATTAGGTTGCAGGCCTGTAAGAGAGTGGTTTACCGCCTCTCTGTAGTGTGAAACAATCGTTCATATATAAGGTTTAGTTTGGGGTAGTCCGGTGATTGATGACGATGGCTACCGCCCGAACGTAGGAATAGTAATTTGTAATCGTCAGGGCCAGGTCATGTGGGCCCGACGATATGGTCAGCACTCCTGGCAGTTCCCGCAAGGCGGGATCAACCCGGGAGAGTCCCCAGAACAAGCGATGTACCGGGAGCTGTTTGAAGAGGTCGGTTTAAGCCGAAAAGATGTTCGCATTCTGGCTTCGACCCGCAACTGGTTGCGTTACAAGTTACCGAAACGTTTGGTGCGTTGGGACACAAAGCCGGTTTGTATCGGCCAGAAACAAAAGTGGTTTCTATTGCAGTTGGTGGGCAACGATTCAGATATCAATATGCAAACCAGCAGTACGCCGGAGTTTGATGGCTGGCGTTGGGTGAGCTATTGGTATCCTGTTCGTCAGGTCGTGTCATTTAAGCGCGATGTTTACCGTAGGGTGATGAAAGAGTTCGCAAGTGTTGTTATGCAGCTTCAGGAGATCCCACCTAAGCCGCAAAGCGCACCTGCCTGGCGACGTAAAAGAGGTTAAGCTACGCAAATCATGCTCACCCGCTTGCGAGAAATAGTCGAGAAGGTGGCCAGTGCGCCTCGTTTGAACGAGGCGTTGAATATTCTGGTCACTGACATCTGTCTTGCGATGGAGACCGAAGTCTGTTCGGTGTATCTGGCCGACCATGACCGGCGCTGTTATTATCTGATGGCGACCCGTGGTTTGAAAAAACCTCGGGGCCGTACCGTTACGCTCGCGTTTGATGAAGGTATCGTGGGTCTGGTGGGGCGGCTTGCAGAGCCCATCAACCTTGCGGACGCGCAAAAACACCCCAGCTTTAAATACATCCCTTCCGTAAAAGAAGAGCGTTTCCGCGCATTCCTGGGCGTGCCGATCATTCAGCGTCGTCAGTTGCTGGGTGTTCTCGTTGTTCAGCAGCGAGAACTGCGTCAGTACGACGAAAGCGAAGAGTCTTTCCTCGTGACGCTGGCCACGCAGATGGCCGCGATCCTCTCCCAGTCTCAGTTGGCTGCACTCTTTGGTCAGTATCGTCATACGCGCATTCGTGCACTTCCGGCGTCTCCGGGCGTGGCGATTGCCGAAGGCTGGATGGATGCCACGCTGCCATTGATGGAGCAGGTTTACGAAGCCTCCACGCTTGATGAAGCGCTTGAGCGCGAGCGCCTTACTACCGCGCTGGAAGAGGCGGCGAACGAGTTTCGTCGTTACAGCAAGCGTTTTGCGGCGGGAGCGCAAAAAGAGACGGCGGCCATTTTTGACCTCTACTCGCACCTGCTTTCCGACGCGCGTCTGCGCCGTGAGCTTTTTGCTGAAGTTGATAAAGGCTTCGTAGCGGAATGGGCCGTTAAAAAGGTCATCGAAAAGTTTGCTGAGCAATTTGCCGCACTGACCGATGGTTACCTGAAAGAGCGTGCCGGGGATTTACGCACCCTGGGGCAGCGTCTGCTGTTCCACCTCGATGATACCATTCAGGGGGCGAATGCCTGGCCAAAACGGTTTATCCTGGTTGCCGATGAACTCTCGGCGACAACGCTGGCTGAGCTACCGCAGGATCGGCTGGCGGGCGTAGTGGTGCGTGATGGCGCAGCCAACTCCCATGCGGCCATTATGGTACGTGCTCTCGGTATTCCTACCGTGATGGGCGCTGATATCCAGCCGTCGGTGCTGCACCGACGCACCCTGGTGGTGGACGGGTATCGCGGTGAGCTGTTGGTCGATCCTGAGCCGGCTCTGCTCCAGGAATACCAGCGCCTGATCAGTGAAGAAAATGAATTAAGTAAGCTGGCGGAAGATGACGTCAACCTGCCCGCGCAGCTCAAAAGCGGCGAGCGGATCAAAGTTATGCTTAACGCCGGTTTAAGCCCCGAGCACGAAGAAAAACTCGGTAGCCGCATCGACGGTATCGGTTTATATCGCACAGAAATCCCGTTCATGCTGCAAAGCGGCTTCCCGTCAGAAGAAGAGCAGGTTGCGCAGTATCAGGGGATGCTGCAGATGTTTAACGACAAACCTGTCACGCTGCGTACTCTGGATGTCGGAGCCGATAAACAGCTGCCGTACATGCCTATCAGCGAAGAAAACCCGTGCCTGGGCTGGCGTGGGATCCGCATTACGCTCGATCAACCGGAGATCTTCCTGGTTCAGGTGCGTGCCATGATGCGCGCGAATGCGGCGACGGGCAATCTGAGCATCCTGCTGCCGATGGTCACCAGTATTGATGAGATCGATGAGGCTCGGCGGTTGATCGAACGTGCAGGGCGCGAAGTTGAAGAGATGATTGGCTATGCGATCCCTAAACCACGGATCGGCGTCATGCTCGAAGTGCCTTCAATGGTCTTTATGTTGCCGCAGCTGGCGAGCCGGGTCGATTTTATCTCTGTCGGGACTAACGACCTGACGCAGTATATGCTGGCTGTTGATCGTAACAACACACGCGTTGCCAGTATCTATGACAGCCTGCACCCGGCGATGCTTCGGGCATTAGCGATGATCGCTCGTGAAGCGGAACAGTGCGGTCTCGACCTGCGCCTGTGCGGTGAAATGGCCGGAGATTCAATGTGCGTTGCGATCCTGATTGGTCTGGGGTTCCGCCATTTATCCATGAACGGCCGTTCTGTTGCGCGAGTGAAATACCTGTTACGTCATATCGAATTTGACGATGCCCGCGAGCTGGCGGAGCGCAGTCTTGAAGCCCAGCTGGCTACTGAGGTTCGCCACCAGGTCGCTGCTTTTATGGAGCGACGCGGCATGGGTGGTTTGATCCGTGGCGGTCGTTAGTCTGTCCGTCTCCCTCTCGCTGTGGGAGAGGCAACACGCAGCACCATCCTCTATACACATCTTTTACATCTCAGGCGCATCCTCAGCGCCTGCCTTATGCTATGATTCGCAACTTTGGAGCTTCTGCTAACAACAGAAGCGCATGTCTACCGCTGTCCACTTTCAGCGGAATAACAACATCTTGTGGTGACAGATGAACAGTGGTTATCTGCATTTTCCGGAATTCGATCCGGTCATTTTTTCTGTTGGACCTGTAGCGCTTCACTGGTACGGCCTGATGTACCTGGTGGGTTTCATTTTTGCTATGTGGCTGGCTGGCCGTCGCGCTGGTCGTCCGGGTAGCGGCTGGACGAAAAACGAAGTAGAAAACCTGCTGTATGCGGGCTTCCTCGGCGTATTCCTCGGTGGCCGTATTGGGTACGTTTTGTTCTATAACTTCCCGGTGTTCCTGAGCGATCCGCTCTATCTGTTCCGCGTCTGGGATGGCGGTATGTCCTTCCACGGCGGCCTGATTGGCGTGATCCTGGTCATGGTGATTTTTGCCAAACGTACCAAACGCAACTTCTTCCAGGTCTCTGATTTTATTGCTCCGCTGATCCCATTTGGTCTTGGTGCGGGTCGTCTGGGCAACTTCATTAATGGCGAACTGTGGGGGCGTGTCGATCCGAGCGTTTCCTTCACTATGCTGTTCCCTGGCTCCCGCGCAGAGGACATGGCACTGTTACCATCTCACCCTGAGTGGCAATCCATCTTCGATACCTACGGCGTTCTGCCGCGCCATATGTCCCAGCTTTATGAGCTGGTACTGGAAGGCGTGGTGCTGTTTATCATCCTGAATCTGTTTATCCGCAAACCGCGTCCAATGGGGGCTGTCTCCGGCCTGTTCCTGATTGGCTACGGTGCGTTCCGTATCATCGTCGAGTTCTTCCGCCAGCCGGATGCGCAGTTTACTGGCGAGTGGGTTCAGTACATCAGTATGGGGCAGATCCTCTCCATTCCGATGATCGTAGCGGGTGTCATTATGATGATTTGGGCGTATCGTCGTCGCTCACAGCAACAACTTTCCTGAGGAACCATGAAACAGTATCTTGAATTGATGAAAAAAGTGCTCGATGAGGGCACGCCGAAAAATGACCGTACCGGCACCGGCACGCTCTCCATTTTTGGCCACCAGATGCGCTTCAATCTGCAAGAAGGCTTCCCACTGGTGACGACAAAGCGCTGCCACCTGCGCTCGATCATTCATGAACTGCTCTGGTTCCTGCAAGGCGATACCAACGTTGCTTATCTGCATGAAAACAATGTCTCTATCTGGGACGAATGGGCAGATGAAAACGGTAACCTGGGCCCGGTTTACGGTAAGCAATGGCGTGCATGGCCAACGCCTGATGGCCGCCATATTGACCAGATCACCACCGTGATGAACCAGCTGAAAAACGACCCGGACTCGCGCCGTATTATCGTTTCTGCCTGGAACGTGGGTGAACTGGATAAAATGGCGCTGGCACCGTGCCATGCGTTCTTCCAGTTTTATGTGGCTGACGGCAAACTCTCTTGCCAGCTCTATCAGCGCTCCTGCGACGTGTTCCTCGGCTTGCCGTTTAACATTGCCAGCTATGCGTTGCTGGTTCATATGATGGCACAGCAGTGTGACCTGGAAGTGGGTGATTTTGTCTGGACGGGTGGCGATACCCACCTGTACAGCAACCACATGGAACAGACGCATCTTCAGCTGACCCGCGAACCGCGCGCACTGCCGAAGCTGGTTATCAAACGTAAGCCGGAATCGATCTTCGATTACCGCTTTGATGATTTTGAAATTGAAGGATACGACCCGCATCCTGGCATCAAAGCGCCCGTTGCTATCTGATACGGCAAATACTCACACAACCGGTGCTTTTTAGCGCCGGTTTTTTTTCGCCTCTGCTTTGTTTTTCGGGGCTGCATCCAGAAATAATGCAACGTCCTGCAACCGATAACATTCTCTGGATAACGGCTCGTAAAGCCCTGATTTACAACTCGTCACGTTTCCCGTCCTTCGCCACACTTCCGGCATGAAAAAAGAGAACGGCTTTACGCTTATCGAAACCCTGGTCGCCATCTCGCTGGTCGTTATTCTTAGTGCCTCAGGGCTGTATGGCTGGGACCGCTGGCAACGGCAGCAGCGGCTGTGGCAAACAGCCGGACAGGTACGTGATTACCTGGTATTCCTGCGCAACGATGCAAACCGGCATAACCGCGATCACCTGATCACACTTCAACAGGATGGGGAACGTATCTGTTTAATGAGTTCTGTCGTGCAGGGTTGCGAGAAAAGTAGCCCTTTTGTGTTCAGAATGCTCTGGCCTGATATCACGGTAAGCGAGATAACACCCTCATTAGGATTTTATGGGTTAAGGGATACGGCCTGGGCGGGACGAGTACGGGTACAAAGCCGGGCGGGGGAATGGTTGATTACCGTCTCAAATGGGGGGCGTATCAGGATGTGCAGTAGTGCAGGAGAACGTTTATGTCGATGAGCCAACACGGTTTCTCGCTTACAGAAGTCCTGATTGCCACTGCAATCAGTAGCCTTTTGTTGTTAAGTGCATCGCGCTTTTTACCCGGATTACAGCGGGCTACATTACTGCAATCAGGCCAGCGGGATCTTGAAGAGGAGGTCTGGCAACGCCTTTTTTCCATCGGCAAACAGCTCCAGCGTGCGGGATATTGTGCGGGAAGCTGTGAGGGGCAAGCTCTGGTGATTGGAGAGCAGGGAAGTTGCGTGATTGTGCAGTGGGATGCAAACAGCAACGGTCACTGGGATACCTCTTCGTCGGAACCCGAGAGTACGGGGTTTCGTCTGGGATCCGGAGCGCTGGAAACTTTGCGTGGGGCAACCTCTTGCGAGGGGAAAGGATGGGAAAAATTGACGGATCCTGGCAGCGTTGTGATCCAGCAGTTTGCGGTGAGTCGCGTTGAACACTCCGGTTTTGCGCCGCAGCTGAATATTGAACTGGCCGCCATCCGCACAGGTAAGCAGGGTGTACCTTACCAGGTTAACTATAGCGTTACGGGGTTTAACTTATGAACCGTCAGCGTGGGATGTCGTCACTGGCGCTGGTTCTGCTTTTGCTGGTACCTGGCACGTTGATCCTCTCCGGCTTTAATCAGCAACTGACATCCTTTAGCGCGCTGGTTGGCGGCGAAAGCCGCTCGATTCAACAGCAGGCTTCTGTGCAGTCAGCGCTGGAGTGGGGGCGCGTTCAACGCTGGGCGTTACAGCCAGAGGTCCAGTGCAAGCAGGTACAGACGTGGCGTGTCTGCCTGCGTTTGCTGAGCGAGGCGCGAGTTTTGCTTATTGCCGGAAGCAATGGCCTGCTGTTGTGGCGTGGAGGGGAGGTTGCTGAAGGACGTATACGTTTTGCAGTTCACGGCTGGAGTGATTTTTGCCCGCTCAAGGAAAAGGCGCTATGTCAGTTACCCTGAACAAAGAAAAGGGATTTAGCATGGTAGAAGTATTGCTGGCGATGATGCTGCTGGTGACGATTGTGACGGCACTGTCTGGTTATCACCGGGCGCTGGCAGCCCGGTTCACCATGTTTAATCAATATCGCCAGCTCTGGCACCACGCCTGGAACCAGACACAGTTGGGTACCACTGTTCTGCCAGGCGGCTGGCAGATAAACCGGGTGCAGACAATACAGTCCGGATGTGTCAGCATCACAGTTACACTTATTTCTCCTCTGGGACGACGCGGTGAGATGACGCGTCTGCATTGCCCGGTCAGCCAGTAGTCGGGAGCGTCTATGTTAAGGGTCTACCACTCAAATCGTCTGGATGTGCTGGAAGCGCTGATGGAATTTATCGTTGAGCGCGAGCGGCTTGACGATCCTTTTGAGCCAGAAATGGTGCTGGTGCAGAGCACCGGTATGGCGCAGTGGCTGCAGATGTCGCTTTCCCGGAAATTTGGCATTGCGGCGAACATTGATTTTCCGCTGCCAGCAAGCTTTATCTGGGAGATGTTCGTCCGTGTACTGCCGGACATTCCTGAGCAGAGTGCGTTCAACAAGCAAAGTATGAGCTGGAAGCTGATGGCTCTGCTGCCAGGTATGCTGACACGCGATGAATTCACCATGTTGCGCCACTATCTCAATGACGATACCGATAAGCGCAAGCTGTTCCAGCTGGCATCGCGTACCGCTGATCTCTATGACCAGTATTTAGTGTACCGCCCGGAATGGCTGACAAGCTGGGAAACGGGGGCGCTGGTGGAAGGATTACCAGACGCGCAAATCTGGCAGGCACCGTTGTGGAAAGCGCTGGTGGAATATACG
Source organism: Enterobacter cloacae complex sp. 2024EL-00214 (assembly GCF_043945575.1). Lineage (NCBI taxonomy): Bacteria > Pseudomonadati > Pseudomonadota > Gammaproteobacteria > Enterobacterales > Enterobacteriaceae > Enterobacter > Enterobacter cloacae complex sp. 2024EL-00214. Next base: position 39,346 of record NZ_JBIMRC010000016.1, read on the forward strand.
GAGACGCTCGGCCAGCCAAAGTGGCACCGTGCCAACCTGTATCAACGGTTTATCTCAATACTGGAAAACGCATCTGAGCGGCCTGACAATCTCCCGTCACGCGTGTTTATCTGTGGTATTTCGGCTTTACCTCCGGTCTATCTGGACGCGCTAAAAGCGCTGGGTAAACATATTGATATCCATATTCTCTTTACCAATCCCTGCCGCCACTACTGGGGTGATATTCAGGATCAGCGCTGGTTTTCGCGGCTGGTGACCCGGCAGCGTCGACGGCTCTTTGAAGAACGTTCCGTCCCGCTGTTTAAAGACAGTGCGACCGCCGCGCAGCTTTTCGATGAAAACGGCATTCAGAACTTGCCGAACCCGCTGCTTGCCTCGTGGGGCAAACTGGGGCGCGACTATATTCATATGCTCTCTGACATTACCTCGTCAGGCGAAGGTGATGTGGACGCGTTTGTTGAGATCCCCCCGGACAGCCTGCTGCACAATATTCAGTTGGACATTCTGGATCTGGAAAACCGTGCGGTCATGGGCGTGACGGTCAAAGAATTTGAACACAGTGACGGTAAGCGGAAGCTGGATCCTGACGATCGCAGTATCACTGTGCATGTTTGCCATAGCCCGCAGCGTGAGGTTGAGATCCTGCACGACCAGTTGCTGGCCATGCTGCAGGACGATCCTGAGCTGACGCCGCGTGACATTGTGGTCATGGTGGCAGACATCGATAGCTACAGCCCCTTTATTCAGGCTGTTTTTGGCAGTGCGACAGGCGAGCGATATCTGCCTTACGCCATTTCTGACCGTCGTGCGCGTCAGTCTCACCCGGTACTGCAGGCATTTGTCAGCCTGCTGTCACTGCCGGACAGCCGGTTTATCTCTGAAGATGTGCTGGCTCTGCTGGATGTGCCTGTGCTGGCCGCACGCTTCAACATCAACGAAGAGGGGTTACGCTACCTTCGCCAGTGGGTGAATGAGTCTGGTGTACGCTGGGGGATAGATGACGATAACGTGCAGGAGTTTGAGCTTCCACCAACGGGTCAGCACACCTGGCACTTTGGTTTGACGCGAATGCTGCTGGGCTATGCGATGGAAAGCAGCCAGGGAGAGTGGAATGAAGTACTGCCATACGATGAGTCCAGCGGGTTAATCGCTGATCTGGTCGGCCATCTGGCGTCGTTGCTGATGCAGCTAAACCGTTGGCGGCGTGAGTTGATGCAGCCTCGTCAGCTTGAGGAGTGGCTCCCGGTTTGCAGGGATTTGCTCAATGATTTCTTCCTGCCGGACAGTGAAACTGAAGCGGCGATGGCGCTTATTGAAAAGCAGTGGCAGGCGATTGTTGATGAAGGTGTCAGTTCGTACTATACCGGGACCGTGCCTTTGTCACTGCTGCGCGACGAGCTGACCCAACGCCTCGACCAGGAGCGTATCAGCCAGCGTTTCCTTGCCGGGCCTGTCAATATTTGCACCCTGATGCCCATGCGTTCTATTCCGTTCAAAGTGGTGTGTTTGCTCGGTATGAATGACGGTGTTTATCCGCGAGCATTACCTCCGCTGGGCTTTGACCTGATGAGTCCAACACCAAAACGAGGTGACCGTAGCCGTCGTGATGATGACCGCTATCTCTTCCTTGAGGCGCTCATTTCCGCTCAGAACAAGCTGTATATCAGCTATATTGGCCGTTCGATTCAGGACAACAGCGAACGTTTTCCGTCTGTTCTGGTACAGGAGCTGGTGGACTATATCGGGCAGAGCCACTATTTACCGGGCGATGAACAGCGTAACTGTGATGAAAGTGAGCAGCGGGTGAAAGCGCACATCACCTGTTGTCATACTCGTATGCCGTTTGATCCGGCGAACTATGTAGCCAGTGAATATCAGAGCTATGCCAGCGAGTGGCTCCCGGCGGCGAAGAATGAGGGGAGGGCGCATAGCGATTTTATTCAGGAGCTTGAACCTCTCGTCATTGAAACGCTGACCTTTGAGCAACTGCAGCGTTTTTGGGCACACCCGGTACGTGCCTTCTTCCAGCAACGATTACAGGTCAGCTTCCGTTCTGAAGAGAGCGAAATTCCTGATGCAGAACCCTTCACCCTTGAAGGGCTGGAGCGTTATCAGTTAAACCTCCAGCTGCTGAATGCACTGGTTGAACAGGAAGATGCCGACAGGCTGTTTCGTCGCTATCGGGCAGCGGGGCAGCTGCCTTACGGCGCGTTCGGGGAAATTGCCTGGGATGTACAGTGGCAGGAGATGAAGGCGCTTGCTGACCGCGTGATTGAATGCCGACAGCCTGGAAAAAGCATTGAAATCGATCTCGACTGTAACGGTGTGCAGCTAACGGGCTGGCTGAGTCAGGTTCAGCCGGATGGGCTTTTGCGCTGGCGGCCCTCTATGCTCAGCGTTTCACAAGGTTTGCAACTCTGGCTCGAACATCTTGTCTACAGCGCTGGCGGCCATAAAGGTGAAAGCCGGATTTTTGTGCGTAAAGAGGGCGAATGGCGTTTCCCGCCGATGGAGCCTGAGCAGGCGTTACGCTATTTGTCACTGTATATAGAAGGTTACCGTCAGGGGATGAACAAACCTCTGCTGTTGCTGCCGGAAAGTGGTGGCGCGTGGATAAAAAACTGTTATGACGTGCAGAATGATGCCATGTTAACGGATGACGCTTCGCTGCAAAAAGCACGGAGTAAATTTGTGCAGGCCTATGAAGGCAACATGATGGTACGTGGTGAGGGGGAAGATGTCTGGTATCAACGTTTATGGCGAACGCTTGAGCCGGGATCCTTCAGAGCCATCACAGAAGAGGCACAACGTTACCTGTTACCGTTGTTTAAATTTAATCAGTCCTGAGTGCTGTATAAAAATTGCACAGTATGGGGTGTTCATTTATTATGCACTTCTTATCACGGACTGATGTACCCAAAGAAAGAGATGCTGGCGCGTCCAGCACGCAGTTTGTTAATGATGTAGCCGTGATAAAGAGGTCGTAATGCCAGGCAGCACCTTGTTGAAAGCGTTTGTTTTGTTTGTCGCCCTTTGGGCTCCCATCACTCAGGCAGACTCCGGTTGGCAACCCGTCCAGGAAACTATCCGTAAGAGCGAAAAAGATACCCGCCAGTATCAGGCTATTCGCCTTGATAACGGGATGACTGTGCTGTTGGTTTCCGATCCGCAGGCGGTAAAATCGCTCTCGGCGTTAGTTGTGCCGATTGGGTCCCTGGAAGATCCGGAAACCCATCCTGGGCTGGCGCACTATCTCGAACATATGACGCTGATGGGGTCAAAAAAATACCCACAGCCGGATAGCCTGTCCGAATTTCTGAAAATGCATGGCGGTAGCCACAACGCCAGTACGGCACCGTATCGCACGGCGTTTTACCTCGAAGTTGAAAATGATGCGCTGGAAGGTGCGGTTGACCGTCTGGCGGATTCTATTGCTGCGCCACTGCTGGATAAAAAATATGCTGACCGTGAACGCAATGCCGTCAATGCCGAGCTGACCCTGGCCCGCACGCGAGACGGTATGCGCATGGCGCAGGTCAGCGCTGAAACCATCAACCCGGCACACCCAGGCTCACGTTTTTCCGGTGGTAACCTCGATACCCTGAGCGATAAACCAAACAGCCCTGTGCTTGATGCTCTGCACGCATTCCGCGACAAATACTATTCCGCCAACCTGATGAAAGCGGTTATTTACAGCAACAAACCGTTGCCTGAGCTGGCCAGCATGGCGGCGCAGACATTTGGCCGGGTACCGAATAAAAACATAGACCAGCCGCAGATTATCGTGCCGGTGGTGACTGACGCGCAAAAAGGGATCGTTATCCACTACGTTCCGGCATTGCCGCGTAAAGTGTTGCGCGTTGAATTCCGCATTGATAACAACACGGCGAAATTTCGCAGTAAAACCGATGAACTGGTGACTTACCTTATTGGTAACCGGAGCCCGGGTACACTTTCTGACTGGCTGCAAAAACAGGGGCTGGTGGAAGGAATTCGTGCTGACTCCGATCCTGTCGTGAACGGCAACAGTGGTGTGCTGGCGATTTCCGCAACCCTGACGGATAAAGGGCTGGCGCACCGTGATGACGTGGTCGCGGCGATCTTCAGCTACCTCTCTTTGCTGCGCGATAAAGGTGTCGATAAACGTTATTTTGACGAGCTGGCACATGTGCTGGATCTCGATTTCCGTTACCCGTCTATCACGCGTGATATGGACTACGTGGAATGGCTGGCGGATACCATGATCCGTGTGCCGGTGGAACACACGCTGGACGCAGTTAATATTGCCGATCAGTATGACGCCGAGGCGGTGAAAGCGCGTCTGGCAATGATGACTCCACAGAACGCCCGTATCTGGTACATCAGTCCGAACGAGCCGCATAACAAAACGGCTTATTTCGTGGATGCTCCTTATCAGGTTGATAAAATCAGCCCACAAACCTTCGCGGACTGGCAGAAAAAAGCCGGAGAGATCGCGCTGAAGTTGCCGGAACTGAACCCCTACATCCCGGATGATTTCTCGCTGATCAAAACGACGAAAGACTATCCGCACCCGGAACTTATCATTGATGAGCCGACGCTGCGTGTGGTCTACACCCCAAGCCGTTATTTTGCGAGTGAGCCAAAGGCTGATGTCAGCGTCGTTCTGCGTAATCCAAAAGCGATGGACAGTGCCAAAAATCAGGTGATGTTTGCACTTAATGACTATCTGGCGGGTATCGCGCTCGATCAGCTCAGCAATCAGGCCTCCGTGGGGGGAATTAGTTTCTCGACCAACGCGAACAACGGTCTGATGGTCAATGCAAACGGTTATACCCAGCGTTTGCCGCAGCTCTTCCAGGCGTTGTTGAAAGGCTATTTTAGCTATACGCCGACAGAAGAGCAGCTTGAGCAGGCCAAGTCCTGGTATGCGCAGATGATGGACTCTGCGGAGAAGGGTAAAGCTTACGATCAGGCGATAATGCCGGTACAGATGCTGTCCCAAATTCCGTATTTCCAGCGCGAAGAACGCCGCGCGCTTCTGCCATCCATCTCGTTAAAAGATGTGCTGGATTACCGTGACTCGCTGAAAATCAATACCCGTCCTGAGTTCCTGATTGTCGGGAACATGAGTGAGGAACAGGCCAAAACGCTGGCGCAGAACGTGCGTGCACAGCTGGGTTCAAAAGGTAAAGAGTGGTGCCGCAACCAGGACGTGCTGGTTGAGAAAAAACAGAATGTGATTTTTGAAAAAGCGGGAAACAGCACGGATTCGGCACTGGCGGCGGTGTTTGTGCCTAAAGGTTATGGTGAATTTGCCAGTTCAGCCCAGAGCGCTGTGCTGGGACAAATTGTTCAACCGTGGTTCTACAACCAGCTGCGCACGGAAGAGCAGCTTGGCTACGCGGTCTTTGCATTCTCTATAAACGTGGGTCGTCAGTGGGGGCTTGGTTTCCTGTTGCAAAGTAGCGATAAGCAGCCTGCTTATCTCTGGCAGCGTTACCAGGCTTTCTTCCCGAAAGCGGAGGAAAAACTGCGTGCCATGAAGCCAGAAGAGTTTGCTCAGATCCAGCAGGCCGTTATCGCACAGGTGATGCAGCCGCCACAGACGCTGGGTGAAGAAGCGTCCCAACTGAGCAAAGATTTTGATCGCGGTAATCTGAATTTTGATTCGCGTGATAAAGTAGTGGCCGAGATAAAACAGCTGACGCCTCAGAAGGTTGCCGATTTCTTCCATCAGGCGGTGGTTAAACCGCAGGGAATGGCCATACTGTCTCAGGTTTCCGGTAGCCAGAGTGGGAAAACGGAATACGTTAACCCGAAAGGCTGGAAGATCTGGAAGAGCGTCAGTGCCTTGCAGCAATCTATGCCCTGGAGTAAGAAAGAATGACCGATACCGCTGAGTCCCTTGATCCCTTACGTTTACCTCTGCAGGGTGAACGATTGATTGAAGCCTCAGCGGGAACAGGAAAAACCTTCACCATTGCCGCGCTCTATCTGCGTCTGCTGTTAGGGCTCGGCGGTAATGCAGCGTTTCCGCGCCCGTTAAGCGTGGAAGAGCTGCTGGTGGTGACCTTTACCGAGGCCGCCACCGCCGAGCTACGCGGCCGTATTCGTACCAATATTCATGAGCTGCGCATCGCCTGTCTGCGCCAGAGTACGGATAACCCTCTTTACGCGAGCCTTCTGGAAGAGATTGCCGATAAGCAACAGGCAGCCCACTGGCTGCTACTGGCTGAGCGGCAAATGGACGAAGCGTCGGTCTTCACTATCCACGGCTTTTGTCAGCGCATGCTGAGCCTGAATGCGTTTGAATCCGGCATGCTGTTCGAACAACAGCTCATTGAAGATGAGTCTGAGCTTCGCTATCAGGCCTGCGCAGATTTCTGGCGTCGTCATTGCTATCCATTGCCTCGCGATATTGCCGAAGCGGTTCACGCGTTGTGGAAAGGCCCGGAAGATCTTTTACGCGCCATTGACCGTTATCTGCAGGGGGAAGCACCGGTTATTAAATCCCCGCCACCAGCGGATGAAACGCTGGCCTCACGCCATGAAAAGATCGTCGCGCAAATTGCCGCCTTAAAGCAAAAATGGAATGAGTCAGCCGGCGAGGTTGAGGCGATCATCGAAAATTCCGGGATCGACAGGCGCAAATTTAACCGCGGTAACCAGGGCAAATGGATCGACAAGATCAGCGCCTGGGCGCAGGAGGAGACGCGCGGCTATCAGCTCCCGGATGCACTGGAAAAATTCTCTCAGCGTTTTCTTCTTGAGCGTACCAAAACCGATGGCGTTGTCCCGGAGCATCCTCTGTTTGTTGCCATCGAGGCCTTGTTGTCAGCGCCATTAACCCTCAACGACCTGATGATCACTCGCGCCATGACGGAGATCCGCGAGGCTGTAGCGCGTGAGAAACGTCGCCGGGGAGAACTGGGCTTTGACGATATGCTGAGCCGTCTGGATACGGCGCTGTGCAGTGAAAATGGCGAAGCGCTTGCCGCCGCTATCCGTGCCCGTTTCCCGGTGGCGATGATTGACGAATTTCAGGACACCGATCCCCAACAGTACCGTATTTTCCGCCGTATCTGGCGGCAACAGCCCGACACCGCACTGTTGCTGATTGGCGATCCTAAGCAGGCCATCTATGCCTTCCGTGGTGCCGATATTTTCACCTATATGAAAGCCCGCAGTGAAGTTGATGCCCACTACACGCTGGACACTAACTGGCGCTCATCCCCGGGTATGGTTGAGAGCGTCAATGCGTTATTCAGCCGTATGGATGCGGCATTTATGTTCCGGGAGATTCCTTTTCAGCCCGTGAAATCCGCCGCGAAAAATACCGCCCTGCGCTTTGAATTCAATGGAGTCGTGCAGCCTGCGATGAACTTCTGGTTGCTGGATGGCGAAGGTTTCGGTGTTGCTGACTATCAAAATGCGATGGCGCAGCACTGTGCCGCGCAAATCCGCGACTGGCTCAGTGCTGGCGCACGTGGCGATGCGGTTTTGTGGAAAGGGGATGACCCGACTCCTGTGAAAGCATCGGATATCACGGTGCTGGTGCGTAGCCGCCAGGAGGCAGCGCTGATCCGCGATGCACTGACGTTGCTGAACATCCCATCTGTTTATCTCTCAAACCGGGATAGCGTCTTTGAAACGCTGGAGGCCCAGGAGATGCTGTGGCTGCTCCAGGCCGTGCTGGCTCCTGAGCGTGAAAGTACACTTCGTAGCGCGCTGGCCAGCTCTGTGCTGGGGTTGAACGCGCGTGACATTGATGCGCTCAATAGCAATGAAACCGCCTGGGATGCCGTGGTGGAAGAGTTTGTCCACTACAGGGAGTGCTGGCAAAAACGTGGCGTAATGGCGATGCTACGCGAGCTGATAGCGCAGCGGCACATCGCGGAAAATATGCTCGCGACGGCAGGTGGTGAACGTCGTCTTACCGATATTTTGCATATCAGCGAACTGTTGCAGGAAGCGGGTACGCAGCTGGAGAGTGAACACGCTCTGGTGCGCTGGCTGTCGCAGCAAATCGCCGATCCAAACAGCAACGCGTCCAGCCAGCAGATGCGCCTGGAGAGCGATAAACACCTGGTGCAAATCGTCACAATTCACAAATCGAAAGGGCTGGAATATCCGCTGGTCTGGTTGCCGTTCATCGCCAATTATCGCGTACAGGATCAGGCGTTTTACCACGATCGTGATTCGTTTGAAGCGGTGCTCGATCTCAGTCAAGCCGACTCCAGCGTCGAACTGGCAGAAGCCGAACGCCTGGCAGAAGATTTACGCCTGCTCTATGTGGCGCTGACCCGCTCCGTCTGGCACTGCAGCCTGGGTATTGCGCCGTTGTTCCGCCGTCGTGGCGAGAAAACAGGGGAGAGCGATTTTCATTTGAGTGCGTTGGGGCGGCTTATCCAGCTCGGCGAGCCAAAAGATGCCGCAGGGCTGCGTTTGTGCATTGAATCGCTTTGTGGCGACCATATTGCCCTGCAAATTCCATCGTCGCCAGATAATAGCCGCTGGCAGATGCCAGAGCAGTGTGGATCTGAGCTCAGCGCCCGGCAGATTGTGCGAACCATTGCTGATGACTGGCGCGTCACCAGCTACTCCGGTTTACAACAGCACGGACAGAGCATCGCGCAGGATCTGATGCCAAAACTGGATGTGGATGCCGCAGGTACCGGTAGCGTGCCTGATGAACCGGCACTGACACCCCATCAATTTCCGCGCGGTGCGTCGCCGGGAACATTTTTGCACAGCCTGTTTGAAGAACTGGATTTCACCCAGCCTCTCTCTGAGGAGTGGGTGCTGAAGATGCTGCAAAGTGGCGGTTATGATGCGCAATGGCAACCGGTTCTTACCGACTGGGTAAAGGCTATTTTGCAGGCACCGCTCACGGAGCAGGGCTTCTCTCTGAACCAACTGACGGCCAAAAATAAGCAGGTTGAGATGGAGTTTTATCTTCCTATAGCCAGTCCTCTTAAGGCCGATGTGCTTGATGAGCTGATCCGCGAACACGATCCGTTGTCAGCGGGTTGCCCGCCGCTCAATTTCCGCCAGGTTCAGGGAATGCTGAAAGGGTTTATCGACCTGGTGTTCCGCCACGAAGGGCGTTACTACCTGCTGGATTACAAATCGAACTGGCTTGGTGAAAACAGCGAGGCCTATACCCAACAGGCGATGGCATCAGCCATGCAAATGCATCGTTACGACCTGCAATACCAGTTATACACCCTGGCGCTGCATCGCTACCTGCGCCATCGCATTGCCGATTACCGCTACGAAGCGCATTTTGGTGGGGTGATCTACCTGTTCCTGCGCGGGGTAGATGCTGCTGATCCGGGTTCGGGTATTTTTCGTACGCGTCCGGATGTGGCATTGATTGAAAAGATGGATAGCGTATTTGCGGCAAACACGGAGGTGGTGGCATGACGATGCCGGAATTATTGCTGGAAGCAGTAGAGCAACGATTACTGCGTCCTCTTGACGCGCAGTTCGCCATGATGGTTGCAGGCGCGCAGCCTGCCGTGATGCTCGCAGCCGCAATCCTCAGTAAAGACGCGGGTGAGGGGCACGTTTGCCTGCCGCTTTCGCGTCTGGACATTGATGAAAAAACGCCTCCGGTGCTGCAATCCTGCTTCGCCCTGCTCGGTAATACGCTGGACTGGCAGGCGGTATTGCTGAGTTCACCTGCCGTGAGCAGGGGAGATACCCAGACGCCGCTCGTCCTGATTGATGAGCGTTTATACCTTAACCGGATGTGGCAATATGAACTGACGGTTGCCCGCTTCTTCAGCGAGAGCAATGCTCCACTTCCTTGTGATGAGGCGCATCTCCGGCAAACGCTGGATACTCTGTTTACTTCGCAGGAAGCCACTGACTGGCAGAAAGTGGCGGCCGCCGTGGCATTAACGCGGCGGATCTCGGTGATTTCTGGCGGCCCGGGGACGGGTAAAACGACCACTGTGGCAAAACTGCTCGCCGCACTGATTCAGCTATCTGGTGAGCAAAAGTGTCGTATTCGTCTGGCCGCACCGACCGGAAAAGCCGCAGCTCGTCTGACGGAGTCATTAGGTGGTGCGCTGCAAAAACTGCCGCTCACTGAGGCTCAGCTGGCGCTTTTCCCTGGTGAAGCCAGCACGTTGCATCGGTTGCTCGGCGCGCAGCCCGGTAGCCAGCGCCTGCGTTACCATGCCGGAAACCCGCTGCATCTGGATGTGCTGGTGGTGGATGAAGCCTCAATGATCGACTTGACAATGATGTCGCGATTGATTGACGCCCTGCCACCTCACGCTCGTGTCATTTTCCTCGGCGACCGCGACCAGCTTGCCTCCGTAGAGGCCGGTGCGGTGCTGGGGGATATCTGCACTTACGCAAGCCAGGGTTATACCGCTGAGCGGGCAAAAGAGTTATCGCGGTTAACAGGATGCGTGCTGGAAGGCGAGCGCAGCCCACAGGCTGGCGCGCTACGTGACAGCCTGTGCCTGCTACAAAAAAGCTACCGCTTCGGGAGTGACTCCGGGATTGGTCAACTGGCGGCGGCGGTAAACCGCGGCGATCGCCATGCCACGCGTGCGGTGTTTGACGGCACCTTCACCGATATCGAGAAAAAAGCGCTGCAAACCGGGGAAGAGTATCAGGCGATGCTGGATGATGCCCTGCAGGGGTATCAGCATTTCCTGACGTGTGTCCAAAAGCACAATACACCTGAGCAGGTTATTGCCGCATTTGGTGAATACCAGCTTCTGTGCGCGCTAAGGGAAGGACCGTTTGGCGTAAGCGGCCTGAACGACAGGCTGGAGCAGCTGCTTACGCAGAAACGTAAAATCACCCGGGTGCCACACTCTCGCTGGTATGAAGGGCGGCCAGTAATGATTTCCCGCAACGACAGTGCACTGGGGTTGTTTAACGGGGATATCGGGATTGCGCTTGACCGTGGACAGGGGCTGCGCGTCTGGTTCCTGATGCCGGATGGCAGCGTGAAATCCGTTCAGCCAAGCCGCCTGCCTGAGCATGAAACAGCATGGGCGATGACGGTACACAAATCTCAGGGCTCTGAATTCAACCACGCGGCGCTGATCCTGCCGACCCAGCTCTCGCCGGTGATCACGCGTGAGCTGATTTATACCGCCATAACCCGCGCACGCCAGCGGTTATCGTTGTATACCGATGAACGCGTGCTGGTACAGGCGATTGCCACCCGGACGGAGCGCCGAAGCGGCTTAAGCGCGATATTCGAAGCGGTTTAAGGGTAGACCCTCACCGGACGGTGAGGGCGTCGTATTATCCCAGGTCCGCCATCAGCACTTTGGAGCGGCGCTGGTAGTTGTACATCTCTTTCTTACTTTCCGGCAGTGAATCAATATCCACCGGCGTGAAGCCGCGCTCCTGGAACCAGTGAATACTGCGAGTGGTCAGCACGAACAGCTTACTCAGGCCAATCTGGCGCGCCTGGGCTGCGACTCGCTCCAGCAGCATTTCACCGCGTGAAGAGCTGCGGTAGTCAGGGTGTACGGCAACACAGGCCATTTCACCAATCTTCTCTTCCGGGAATGGGTAGAGCGCAGCACAGGCAATAGTCAGGTTATCGCGCTGGATGATGGTAAATTTGTCGATCTCCATTTCGAGCTGTTCACGGGAGCGGCGAACCAGAATACCTTGTTGTTCCAGCGGGCGGATCAGCTCCAGAATGCCACCGATATCGTTGATGGTGGCACGGCGGATCTGTTCGGCACTCTCCATGACGATCTGCGTACCGATACCATCACGGGAGAACAGTTCCTGTAACAGAGCGCCATCTTCCTGATAGCTAATCAGGTGGCTACGACGCACGCCGCTGCGACAGGCTTTTACTGCGCCACGCAAAAAACGGACGGTACCTGAGTGATAATCACCTTCTGTCTCCAGTTCTTCCACGCGGGCCTGGGCTTCATTGGGGAAGAGTTCCGGCACAATCACCCCTTCGTCGTTCACGACCCCTTGCGAAGAGCAGAAGCCAATCATTTTTTCGGCCTTTAGCTTGATAGCCAACTGGGTGGCGATCTCTTCTGACGTGAGGTTGAAGCTTTCACCCGTTACGGAAACGGCCACTGGCCCCATCAGGACAATGGCTCCGCTGTCCAGCTGACGGTGGATCGCCTCTTCATCGATACGACGAATGCGACCACTGTGGCAATAGTCCACACCATCATCCACACCGAGTGGCTGAGCGATGATGAAGTTGCCGCTTACAACGTTAATATGTGCGCCCTGCAGCGGTGTATTGTTCAGGCTCATCGACAGGCGGGCAGTAATATCCAGCTGCAGCAGACCCGCAGCCTGTTTCACCAGCTCAAGGGTTTTGGTATCCGTGACGCGGGTATGCTTATGGTAAATCGGCTCATGGTGATGGGCCGCCAGGTTGGCATCAATTTGCGGGCGAGCACCATACACCACAACCAACCGGATGCCGAGGCTGTGCAGCAGGCCGATGTCATTGACAATGCTGGAAAAGTTTTCATGTTCTATCGCTTCGCCACCGAGCATGATGACAAACGTTTTTCCCCGATGGGCATTGATATAGGGAACAGAATGGCGAAATCCCTGAACCAGCTCGGTTCTACGTTCCTTTACCATGAGACAACCCTTAGTGAATGTTTATTCGTAATTTGTGTATTTTTATTCGATTGTGTTCGTGTGTGCAAGTCTAAATTTTCGGCGAAGCACAGAAATTTATAAGTAAAGCGTGCGTTAACGTATGAATGTTTACCCTTTTATAGATGACAGTTTATGCGCCATTCGTTAAAGTTTTCGGTCAATTTGGGCGTTTTGTGTATTTATAAGATTTCTTGCTCGGGAGAAGCATGTCGGGATCCAATTCAGCAATAAGCCGTCGCCGCCTGTTAAAAGGGGCAGGGGCGATGTGGTTGCTTAGCGTCAGCCAGGTAGGTCTTGCTGCCACAAGTCAGGTGGTGGCGGTGCGTGTCTGGCCGTCGTCAACCTATACGCGCGTAACGGTAGAATCTAATCGGGTGCTGAAATATAAGCAGTTTGCGCTCAGCAATCCGGAACGGATCGTGGTGGATCTCGAAGGCGTAAACCTGAATTCCGTCCTGAAAGGGATGGCGGCGCAGATCCGTGGTGATGATCCGTTTATCAAATCAGCGCGCGTTGGGCAGTTTGATCCGCAAACGGTGCGGATGGTGTTTGAGCTGAAGCAGAATGTGAAACCGCAGCTGTTTGCACTTGCGCCTGTCGCGGCGTTTAAAGAGCGGCTGGTGATGGATCTCTACCCGGCGAATGCAACGGATATTCAGGATCCGCTCCTCGCATTGCTGGAAGACTACAACAAAGGCGATCTTGAGAGTCAGGTTCCGCCAGCACAAAGCGGCCCGAAGCCGGGCAAAGCAGGGCGCGATCGCCCCATCGTGATCATGCTTGATCCTGGACACGGAGGGGAAGACTCCGGAGCGATCGGCAAATATCGTACCCGGGAAAAAGACGTAGTACTGCAAATTGCGCGTCGTCTGAAGGCGTTAATTGAGAAAGAAGGCAACATGCGGGCCTATATGACGCGCAATGAAGATATCTTTATTCCGCTGAAGGTTCGCGTGGCGAAAGCACAAAAGCAGCGTGCGGATCTGTTCGTCTCTATCCACGCAGATGCGTTTACCAGCCGTCAGCCAAGCGGCTCCTCGGTGTTTGCGCTCTCCACAAAAGGGGCGACCAGTACCGCAGCGAGATACCTGGCGGATACGCAGAACGCCTCGGATTTGATAGGTGGCGTGGGCAAAAGTGGTGACCGCTATGTTGATCACACCATGTTTGATATGGTTCAGTCGCTGACCATCAACGACAGCCTGAAGTTTGGTAAGGCGGTACTGGGTAAGCTTGGCAATATTAATAAGCTGCACAAAAACAGCGTCGAGCAGGCCGGGTTTGCGGTGCTCAAAGCCCCGGATATTCCGTCCATTCTGGTCGAGACTGCATTTATCAGTAACGTGGAAGAGGAGCGTAAGCTCAAGACCGCGACATTCCAGCAGGAAGTGGCAGAGTCAATACTGGCAGGGATACGGGCGTATTTCTCAGATGGGGCAACGCTGGCGCGACGCGGGTAGTTTCCTGGCCGGGTGGAATGCCCGGCAGATCCACAAACTGCAGATACAAAAAAACACCCTTGAGGGTGTTTATTGTTTTAAGAAGTGTTGGTTGCGGGGGCCGGATTTGAACCGACGACCTTCGGGTTATGAGCCCGACGAGCTACCAGGCTGCTCCACCCCGCGTCCGTCTTTCTGCTTTTGCAGAAACTTCTTCTTCAAATTTGATTGGTTGCGGGGGCCGGATTTGAACCGACGACCTTCGGGTTATGAGCCCGACGAGCTACCAGGCTGCTCCACCCCGCGTCACCGTACTGCTTGTACTTCATCAAATTTTAATTGGTTGCGGGGGCCGGATTTGAACCGACGACCTTCGGGTTATGAGCCCGACGAGCTACCAGGCTGCTCCACCCCGCGTCCGTGGATGCGCACTATACTCGGTTAGGTTTGTGATGCAACCCCTTTTTTACATAATTCATTAACTTTGTATGTAAATTGAACGACATCGATACGTGTGGACTATTTTTTGCGCAAAATTTGCCAAAGGGCATGTGATTCCATTCCTTTAGAACGGGGGGTTTGTTATCTTCATCACGCGGAAATGGGCAACTTAAAGACGAGATATAATGAAAGGATGTTGGGCGAAGTATCTGATGACGGGCGCAATGGTAGCCATTCTGGCGGCCTGTTCTTCCAAACCGACCGATCGCGGTCAACAGTATAAAGACGGGAAGTTATCCCAGCCTTTCTCTTTAGTTAACCAACCTGATGCCGTCGGCGCGCCGATCAACGCCGGAGATTTCTCCGAGCAGGTCTACCAGATCCGCAATGCGTCACCGCGTCTGTATGGCTCGCAGAATAATGTTTACAGCGCGGTACAGGAGTGGCTGCGCGCGGGGGGCGATACGCGTAATATGCGCCAGTTTGGTATTGATGCCTGGCAGATGGAAGGGGCTGATAACTATGGCAACGTCCAGTTTACCGGCTATTACACCCCCGTGATTCAGGCACGACACTCCCGTCAGGGTGAGTTCCAGTACCCGATTTACCGTATGCCGCCAAAACGCGGCCGCCTGCCGTCTCGTGCCGATATCTACTCGGGGGCGCTTAGCGAAAATTACGTTCTGGCCTACAGCAACTCGCTGATGGATAACTTCATCATGGATGTTCAGGGCAGTGGCTACATCGATTTTGGTGACGGTACACCGCTTAACTTCTTCAGCTATTCCGGTAAAAACGGTCATGCCTACCGCAGTATTGGTAAGGTGCTTATCGACAGAGGTGAAGTGAAGAAAGAAGATATGTCGATGCAGGCGATCCGCGAATGGGGTGAAAAACACAGTGAAGCCGAGGTGCGAGAGCTGCTGGAGCAAAACCCGTCGTTTGTCTTCTTCAAACCACAGAACTTTGCGCCGGTAAAAGGGGCAAGTGCCGTACCGCTGATTGGCCGTGCGTCGGTGGCGTCGGATCGTTCGATTATTCCGGCGGGCACTACGTTACTTGCGGAAGTTCCGTTGCTGGATCATAACGGCAAATTCAACGGCCAGTACGAGTTACGCCTGATGGTGGCACTGGATGTGGGCGGCGCAATCAAAGGCCAGCACTTCGATATTTATCAGGGTATTGGCCCGGATGCTGGTCACCGTGCAGGCTGGTATAACCATTACGGACGTGTATGGGTGCTGAAGACAACCGCTGGCGGTGGCAACGTATTCAGCGGCTGATTATGGTATTCTGAGCCGTATAGAGATTATTGAGCAGGGGTGAGGGAGAACCTCACCCTTTTTACATCTGAGGTCTTATGTCTGTGGTAATCAGCGACGCATGGCGTCAGCGTTTTGGCGGCACGGCTCGTTTATATGGTGAAAAAGCCCTGCAGCTGTTTGCGGATGCGCATGTCTGCGTTGTGGGTATTGGCGGCGTTGGTTCCTGGGCTGCAGAAGCGCTGGCGAGAACCGGTATTGGTGCGATCACGCTGATTGATATGGATGATGTCTGCGTGACCAATACTAACCGTCAAATCCACGCTCTGCGTGATAACGTTGGGCTGGCAAAATCTGAGGTGATGGCGGAGCGTATTCGTTTGATCAACCCAGAATGCCGCGTGACGGTGATTGATGACTTTGTAACGGCGGATAATGTTGCGGAGTACATGAGCAAAGGCTACAGCTACGTGATTGATGCCATCGACAGTGTACGTCCAAAAGCGGCGCTGATCGCGTACTGCCGTCGCTACAAAGTTCCGCTGATCACCACCGGCGGTGCGGGTGGGCAAATCGATCCGACGCAGATCCAGGTGGCCGACCTGGCAAAAACCATCCAGGATCCCCTGGCAGCCAGGCTGCGCGAGCGCTTAAAAAGCGACTTTAACGTTGTGAAGAATAGCAAAGGCAAGCTGGGCGTAGACTGTGTGTTCTCCACCGAGGCGCTGGTCTACCCACAGGCGGATGGTTCGGCGTGTGCTATGAAAAGCACGGCAGAAGGACCAAAACGAATGGACTGCGCCTCAGGCTTTGGTGCGGCCACGATGGTGACCGCGTCCTTCGGTTTTGTCGCGGTTTCCCATGCCCTGAAGAAGATGATGGCGAAGGCGGAACGTCAGGCCTGAGCCTGACGTGCGGCATCCAGCACCGCTTCGCTGAGCGCGGTCAGCCCCTGGCTGCGTGAGGCGCTCAGCTGCGTGCGAAGCCCCAGTTCATCGAACAGCGCCAGCGGCGAACGCGCCTGCAGTTCTGCCGCGCTTTTACCTTCCACGGCAGTTAAGAGCACTGCCAGCAGGCCACGCACGATACGACCTTCGCTGTCGCCGAAGAAATGCAATTTCTCGCCAGATACGCTAAACCCCAACCAGACACGGTTCTCACAGCCTGCTATCTCTTTTGCCTGCGCTTTAAGCTCCTCAGACAGGGCGGGCAGCTGTTTACCCAGCAGGATCAGCTGACGGTACTTGTCTTCCCACTGTGTGAGCGGGGCGAAGGTCTGTTTTAACGTCTCTTCTGTGATGACGGAGCCAAACGGGTGTCCGGCTAAAGCAGAGCTAGTCATTAATCCACCAGTAATTCAAGGGCGCGGTCAACGGCCGCAACCAGCGCGTCTACATCGCTTTGTGTATTGTATGGCGCAAAGGAGGCGCGCAGCGTACCGCTGACGCCAAGTGCCGCCAGCAGCGGCTGTGCGCAGTGCTGCCCGGCGCGCAGGGCAATGCCATATCCGGCCAGCAGCGTTACCATGTCGCTATGATGAACGCCCGCAAAATCAAAGGCCAGCAGGCTGGAATCCTGCACGCGGAATGAACGGAAACCTGGACGTTTTTTTAGCGCTTCTTCTGCCAGCGTCGCCAGTCCCCGGCTCCAGCTTTCGGCCTGAACGACGTCCGTTTCAGCCAGCCACTCCAGTGCAGCGCTTAGGCCAATGACGCCTGCCACGTTTGGCGTACCGGCTTCCAGACGATAAGGCACGTCCTGCGTTCTGAAGCCGTCGAAGGTTACCTCGGTAATCATCTTGCCGCCACCGAGCCACGGCGTCATTTGCGCCAGCAGTTCAGGCTTGCCATACAACGCCCCGATACCGGTTGGCCCGTACAGCTTGTGGCCTGAGAAGGCGTAGAAATCAATATCCAGCGCGTTAACATCGGCCGGAAAATGCACAATTCCTTGTGCACCGTCGACCATGACCACCATACCGCTGGCGTGGGCGATTTCGATAGCCAGTGCCAGATCCGGACAGCCTCCGGTAACGTTGGACATTTGCCCCAGGGCCAATATCCGACTGCGGGACGTAATCAGCTCAGGTAAACGCGCCACGTCGGGCAGAAAATCTGACCCCAGCGGGAGCTTTACAATGCGTGCGCTTGTTTGCTCCGCAACCATCAGCCACGGTACCAGGTTCGCGTGATGTTCTGCCTCGCTGACAATGATCTCGTCCCCCGGTTGCAGCCGCGGGCGCGCATAGCACTGCGCCACCATATTGATGGCCTCGGTTGTACCTCGCGTCCAGACGATATTTTTCCCGCTTTCGGCATTAATCAGGCGTGCGACCTGGTCGCGCGCGGCTTCATAGCGTGCAGTTAAGCGCTGGGCCTCAGCAAACTGACTGCGATGCACATTACCTGCACTCAGGCTGTAAAACTGCGTAGTGGCGTCGATAACGGCCAGCGGCTTGAGCGCCGTTGCTGCGCTATCAAGGTATATACCGGCATCGGCCAGCGCCGGGAACTGTGCGCGAAAGTGTGCGGGACTGAAAGCGTTCATGGAATTCCTCATTTCGATCCGTAGATCGTCGCGCAAATTTGGAAGCAGGGCAAGGTGGTTAGATGAAACACGCTGGAGAGGGGAAAAAATGGACAAAAAAAAAGCACCGCAAATTGGCGGTGCTACATTAATCACTATGGACAGACAGGGTAAATGTACAGGAAGTGAAAAATTGGTAGCGTTGCTACCGTGGTCTGAATCGCAGACCAATTGCAAACACAACAACACAACATCACAACCGTAAGCCAAAAGCCCTTCAGAACACGCATTCTAAAAAAAGCTTTTCGTTCCGGCTCAGGAAGTGCCGCCACTATAGGTATTTGCTGGTAGTTCCTCAACGGACAAATTATAATGGCTCAGATTAAAAAAACTAATAGGTTAAACGTTGTTTCCTATATGTTAAATCTCGTTAACATCTAAGCCAGATAACCATGTCGAAGCGATTGCCACCCCTTAATGCATTACGTGTTTTTGATGCAGCAGCACGCCACCTGAGCTTCACCCGCGCAGCAGATGAGCTTTTTGTGACACAGGCCGCAGTAAGTCACCAAATCAAGTCCCTGGAGGATTTTCTGGGCCTTAAGCTGTTCCGTCGCCGCAACCGTTCATTACTCCTGACTGAAGAAGGCCAGAGCTATTTTCAGGATATTAAAGAGATTTTTTCCCAGCTCACCGAAGCCACGCGTAAGCTGCAGGCGCGCAGTGCAAAAGGCGCACTCACGGTAAGCCTATTGCCAAGTTTTGCCATTCAATGGCTGGTGCCAAGACTTTCAAGCTTTAACTCAGCTTATCCGGGAATCGACGTCCGAATTCAGGCGGTGGATCGCCAGGAAGACAAACTGGCAGATGACGTGGATGTCGCCATTTTTTATGGTCGCGGTAACTGGCCGGGCTTGCGCGTCGAGAAATTATACGCAGAATATCTGTTGCCGGTTTGTTCACCGCTGCTTCTGACGGGGGACAAGGCGCTAAAGACGCCCGCTGATTTGGCGCAGCATACGCTTTTACATGATGCTTCTCGCCGTGACTGGCAAACTTATACCCGCCAATTAGGTCTTAATCATATAAACGTGCAGCAGGGCCCCATTTTTAGCCACAGTGCGATGGTGTTACAGGCTGCCATTCACGGGCAGGGCGTTGCGTTGGCGAACAACGTAATGGCACAGTCCGAAATTGAGGCAGGCCGCCTGGTTTGCCCTTTTAATGATGTTCTGGTCAGCAAGAATGCGTTTTATCTGGTTTGTCATGACAGTCAGGCAGAACTGGGTAAAATAGCCGCCTTCCGGCAGTGGATACTGTCCAGAGCGGCGAACGAGCAAGAAAAATTCCGCTTCAGGTATGATCAATAACTTTTGTGTGCTGAGCACGTATCACTTTAGGACTGAACCATGACCAGCCGATTCATGCTGATTTTTGCCGCGGTGAGTGGCTTTATTTTTGTCGCACTGGGTGCCTTTGGCGCGCATGTGTTAAGTAAATCTTTAGGGGTGGTAGAGATGGGCTGGATCCAGACCGGCCTTGAATATCAGGCGTTCCATACGCTGGCTATCTTTGGGCTGGCGGTAGCGATGCAGCGCCGTATCAGCATCTGGTTTTACTGGAGCAGCGTATTTCTGGCGCTGGGTACCGTGCTGTTTAGCGGTAGCCTGTACTGCCTTGCGCTCTCGCATTTGCGCCTGTGGGCGTTTGTTACACCTGTTGGTGGCGTCAGCTTCCTGGCAGGTTGGGTATTAATGTTTATCGGAGCTATCCGTCTGAAACGCAAGGGCGTTGTTCATGAATAAGGTTGTTTTATATTGTCGCCCGGGGTTTGAGAAAGAGTGCGCCGCGGAAATTACGGATAAAGCGGCGAAGCGCGAAGTCTTCGGTTTTGCACGCGTCAAAGAAAATGCGGGCTATGTGGTGTTCGAATGCTACCAGCCTGACGACGCGGATAAGCTGGTGCGTGAACTGCCGTTCAGCTCATTGATCTTCGCCCGCCAGATGTTTGTTGCAGGTGAACTGCTCAAAGATCTTCCGCCTGAAGACCGCATCACGCCGATTGTCGGGATGCTGCAGGGCGTGGTGGAGAAAGGGGGCGATCTGCGCGTTGAAGTGGCTGACACCAACGAAAGCAAAGAACTGATGAAGTTCTGCCGTAAGTTCACCGTACCACTGCGTGCAGCGCTGCGTGATGCGGGCGTGCTGACGAATTACGAGACGCCAAAACGTCCTGTTGTGCATATCTTCTTTATTGCACCTGGCTGTTGCTACACGGGCTACTCATACACGACCAACAACTCCCCGTTCTTTATGGGCATCCCGCGTTTGCGCTTCCCGGCAGATGCACCGAGCCGTTCAACGCTGAAGCTGGAAGAGGCATTTCACGTCTTTATCCCGGCTGATGAGTGGGACGAACGCCTGGCAAACGGCATGTACGCGGTCGATCTCGGTGCGTGTCCTGGCGGCTGGACGTATCAGCTGGTGAAACGCAACATGTGGGTTTCGTCTGTCGATAACGGCCCGATGGCACAAAGCCTGATGGATACCGGACAAGTGACCTGGCTGCGTGAAGATGGGTTCCGCTATCGTCCAAACCGCAACAATATCTCCTGGATGGTGTGCGATATGGTTGAGAAACCGGCGAAAGTGGCTGCACTGATGGCCTCCTGGCTGGTGAATGGCTGGTGTCGTGAGACTATCTTCAACCTTAAGCTGCCGATGAAAAAGCGTTATGAGGAAGTCTCTCAGAACCTGGCCTACATTCAGGCACAGATGGATGAACATGGTATTAACGTGGAAATTCAGGCACGTCAGCTTTATCACGACCGCGAAGAGGTGACGGTGCATATTCGTCGCTGGTGGGCTGCTGTCGGTGGGCGTCGCGACGAACGGTAGTTCCCCTTACCCCGGCCCTCTTCCCAAAAGGGTGAGGGAGAAAAGACAACACCGGGCAATTCCCTCTCCCCTATGGGGAGAGGGTGAGGGGCAACTAACGCTCTAACCTCAGTTGCTGCAAATTCCCGTCTAACTGTAAATCCGTCTGTAGTGTCGCCACATCCCGGCAGATAAACGCCATTTCTTTATGTGCCTCCAGCTTTTTGCGCCACTTTTCTGGTACGTCATCCAGCCGGGCATAAATTCCTTCCAGGCTCTGAAAATCCGTCAGAAGCTGTGCGGCACTCTTCGGCCCAATACCCGCCACCCCCGGAACCTTGGAGCTGCTTATCCCCGCAAGCCCCCAGTAATCGGGAAGTTGTTCAGGCGAGACGCCAAACTCACTGGCAATAAACGGTGCGTCCAGCCAGCGTTTTTGAAAGTAGTCGCGAATGCGGATAGTGGGTGAAAGTAGCTGGCAGTAGCCTTTATCGGTCGACACAATTGTGGCCTGATGCCCGGCGCTCGCCACCTTTACGGCAAGCGTAGCTGCCAGATCGTCGGCCTCATTGCCTTGAGCACCCCAGCAGGGGACACCGTGCTGTTCAAAGGCGGCGCGGATGGCGGGCATTTCAGCATGCAGATCGTCTGGCATGGGCGCGCGTCCGGCTTTGTAGTCGGGCAGGCGCTGGTGACGCCAGCCTGTATTGCGTGCTTCGTCGTCGAACACCGCGACGACATGGGTCGGTTCGCTATGGCGGATAAGCAGCTCCAGTGCGTGCAGGCAGGTATCCTTACACGGCGTACCTTGCACCGCATGAATTCGGCGAATCAGGTTGAGGGCATCGACGATAAGCAAATGAACGGCCACAGATAATCTCCCTTCTGTTAATGCAGGAAGGGTAACACTGTCAGCAGTATGAAACTATGCGCGGCGGGGAAAACAGGAAGAAGCCTCGCAAAACGAGGCTTCCTGAGAGGCTTAATCGCAGGTGACGATCTTCATCGCCAGGCCACCGCGAGAGGTTTCGCGGTATTTGGCGTTCATATCTTTACCGGTTTCGTACATGGTTTCGATAACTTTATCGAGGCAGACGCGCGGTTCACTGGTACGGCGCAGCGCCATACGTGCCGCGTTTACCGCCTTCACCGAGGCGATAGCGTTACGCTCGATGCAAGGCACCTGCACCTGTCCTGCAACCGGGTCACAGGTCAACCCCAGGTTGTGTTCCATGCCGATTTCCGCTGCAATGCACACCTGAGCCGGGCTTGCCCCCAGCAGTTCTGCCAGACCTGCCGCAGCCATTGAACAGGCCACGCCCACTTCACCCTGACAGCCCACTTCCGCCCCGGAAATGGATGCGTTCATTTTGTACAGTGAACCAATCGCACTGGCGACCAGCATGTAACGTGCCAGAGAGTTCGCATTTACTTCACGAATAAACTTGTCGTAGTACGCCAGCACAGCCGGAACAATGCCGCAGGCACCGTTGGTTGGTGCTGTCACCACGCGGCCACCCGCAGCGTTCTCTTCGTTAACGGCCAGCGCGAACATGTTGATCCAGTCCACTACGGCCATCGGGTCAGTCGTCGTTTTGTCGGTGCTGACCAACATGCGGCGCAGTGCCGCCGCACGGCGTGGTACGCGAAGTTTACCCGGCAGAACACCCTCGGTGGTGATGCCGCGTTCAATACCGCTGCGCATCACTTCCCAGACGTTGGCAAAGTGCTGTTCAAGCTCTTCTTTGCTGTGCAATGCCAGTTCGTTTTTCATCATCAGGCCAGAGAGAGACAGACCTGTCTCCTGACAGTGACGCTGTAAATCCGCCGCGTTTTTATACGGATACGGTACCTCAACGGAGGAATTGTTCGTCTGACCAAAGTGGTCTTCGTCGACGATAAAACCGCCGCCGATGGAGTAGTAAGTCTGGCTGTAAATCGCCTTGTCGCCTGCCAGCGCGGTAATGCGCATGCCGTTTTCGTGCAGCGACAGGTTGTCGGCATGGAAATTCATGCACTGATCAACCGGGAACTCAACTTCATGCTCACCGTTTGCCAGCAGCAAACGACCATGCGTATTGACGTCCTGGATGAATCCCGGAATCGTATCAATATCAACGGTATCCGGCAGGTTTCCTGCCAGGCCCATGATAATGGCGATATCCGTATGGTGACCTTTACCGGTCAGGGAGAGAGAACCGTATACATCGACAACTACGCGGGTAACGTCGTGCAACATGCCGCGTGCAATCAAGTCATCCGTGAATTGTTTACCTGCTTTCATTGGTCCGACGGTGTGAGAGCTGGAAGGACCAATACCGATTTTGAAGATATCGAATACGCTAATCATGATGCGTCCATTGCTATCAGTCAGAGAGGAGGAGTGCGCCGCCCAGGGGCGGCGCAGGAGGTATTAGCTGAAGAGCGAGAAGAAAATGGCGGAGATGGCAATCAGACCCATAATCACAACGAATACGTTGCTGATATGGCCGCTGTATTTACGCATCGCAGGCACTTTCTGAATCGCGTACATCGGCATCAGGAACAGAATCATCGCGATAACCGGGCCACCCAGGGTTTCAATCATACCCAGGATGCTTGGGTTCAGGGTGGCTACCGCCCAGGTGGTGACCAGCATGAACAGTGCAGTGATTTTGTTCAGTTTGTTGATTTCAATGCTCTTGCCTTTACCGCGCAGAGATTTAATCACCATACCGTTGAAACCTTCACGTGCGCCCAGGTAGTGGCCCAGGAAGGATTTGGTGATAGCGATAATCGCGATGATAGGTGCCATCCACGCAATCAACGGAGCGTTAAAGTGGTTTGCCAGGTAAGACAGAATAGAGATGTTCTGCTCTTTCGCCGCAACCAGATCTGTCGGGGAGAGGCTCAGTACGCAGCTGAAGACGAAGAACATCACGGTCAGCACCATCATGATGTGTGCACGTGCCAGGATGCTGGAACATTTCTTCTCTGCGCCATTGCCGTACTCTTCACGCTTCGCAACCGCGAAGGAGGAGATGATCGGGGAGTGGTTGAAGGAGAACACCATCACAGGGATTGCCAGCCACAGGGTCAACAGCAGGCCGTTACCGGTTGCGGATGCGCTGCTCAGGGACAGGGTTTCCAGTGCTGCACCGTTCCACTGCGGGATCAGGTAGCACGCCAGCACCATCAAGGCTGCCACAAACGGGAACACCAGAATGCTCATCGCTTTAACAATCATCTGCTCACCGAAGCGTACGATGGTCATCATACCGACGATCAGGATCAGAGACAGAATGGCACGCGGAGGTGGCGTCATGTGCAACTGGTGCAGCATGAAGCTCTCTACGGTGTTGGTGATTGCCACGCTATACACCAACAGGATTGGGTAAATTGCAAAGAAGTAGAGCAGGGTAATCAGTTTACCTGCGCCTACGCCAAAGTGTTCTTCAACAACTTCGGTGATGTCTTCACCCGGGTTTTTACCGGACAGCACGAAGCGGGTCAGACCGCGGTGTGCAAAGAAGGTCATCGGGAAGGCGATGATTGCCATGATGATCAGCGGAACCAAACCGCCGACACCTGCGTTAATAGGAAGGAATAGTACACCAGCGCCGATTGCTGTGCCGTAAAGGCCAAGCATCCACATGGTATCCGTTTTGCGCCAACCACTTCGGGATTCAATCGAAGCAACGGTGCTGGTTTGAGTGGTTTCCATCTGTATCTCCTGGAGGAAGCAAATTGTCAGGTTTCTAGTCTAATCCGATGAAAAAGGGCCTGACGGTAATATGAAATTCGTTCAGTGACGGTTTTTTAATAATTTTTGCCCGTAACTATTGGCGGGCGGAAAGATACATTTTAGTTATGAGTGTATCAGTGATCACGATCCCAAATGCAATAATCCACTTTTGATGTGGGCATCTTTAGACCATTTATCTATTAAAAAAACATCAAAGAGAATTTACGGGCGCGAAGGCTACCATTAACAACATGTGACCTGAAAGGCTGGCCAGTGAGATAGGCGTCTTACGCTGTAAAGAAATGGGATTTTAGGATTTTCTGGCAGATAATTTTGATTAAGGCTGATAATTTCCGGTTTGAAAAATGAGGTAATCGTTTGCGTATTGGCTGGTTTTGTAAATGACATAAGAGATATGCATCAGTTGTCAGGGAGTTATAAAGGAAATAAAAAAGCCGGATAGCGATCCGGCTTGAAAGGGTTTTGTGCTGATAGTCAGGTGCAGATTTCGTAGCAAGGAATATAGGCTGAACCCGGTAGCTTCATGCGGTGCTGGGCCACAAAGCCCTGCAGCATGTCATCCATGCGGCGCATCATCTCTCGATCGCCGTGAATTTTGTATGGGCCAAACTCCTCGATAGCGCGGATACCCATCTCTTTCACGTTACCTGCCACGATACCGGAGAAGGCGCGGCGCAGATCGGCTGCCAGAACCTCTACGGGTTGATCCGGATAGAGCTTCAGGTTGGCCATATTCTCGTGCGAAGGTTCGAACGGGATCTGCAGATCCGGCGCAATGCGGATTGACCAGTTAAAGCTGTAGGCATCGCCGGTGTCACGACGATTCTCTTTCACCAGTGGCATCGCTTTTTTCATCTGGCGTGCTACTTCTGCCGCATCGTCAATGATAATGCGATAGTGACGACGCGCAGCTTCACCCAGTGTATGCACGATAAACTCGTCCAGTACGCGGAAGTAGTCGGCACTCTCTTTCGGCCCGGTCAGGATCAGCGGCAGAACCTGATCTTTGTTGGCCGGGTTCATCAGGATCCCCAGCAGATAAAGCAGCTCTTCCGCCGTACCCACACCACCAGGGAAGATGATGATGCCGTGGGCGATACGGACAAACGCCTCAAGGCGTTTTTCGATATCCGGCATGATAATCAGCTCATTAACCAGTGGGTTAGGTGGTTCAGCTGCGATAATGGACGGTTCGGTCATACCGATAAAACGTCCCTCTTTATAGCGTTGCTGCGCGTGTCCCACCGCTGCACCTTTCATTGGCGCTTCCATCGCCCCCGGGCCGCAGCCGGTACAGATGTTCAGTTCGCGCAGACCAAGCTGTGTCCCCACCCGACGGGCATAGAGGTATTCGGTTTCATTAATGGAGTGACCACCCCAGCAGACAACCGTATTCGGCGCTTCGCCGACGTGCAGAGCGCGGGCATTACGTAAAATAGAGAACACCAGGTTGGTGATATGAACTGAGCTTTCCAGATCGAGATGCTGGAAGCGGTCGGCGTTGTGGATCTGCCCGTTAACAAACAGGATGTCACGCAGCACGGCAAACAGGTTGGCCTGCAGGGAACGAATAATGCGCCCGTCGACAAAGGCCTCTTCCGGCGGGTTGATGACCTCAAGTTTCACACCGCGCTCGCGGCGCAGCACGTTGATGTCAAAACTTTCGAAGCGGGACAGCAGTTCTTTACTGTTGTCCGTCAGACTACCGGAGTTCAGTACGGCAAGTGAACAGTTACGAAACAGTTGATAAAGATCGCTGCTGGCGGTGCGTTTAAGCATATCCACTTCCAGCTGCGACAACATATCCATTGAGCCAAGCGGGCTAATATGTGTAATCAAGTGAGCTCCTTACGGGACAATTTTCGTCTTTCCCTGTTGATTACAATAGCCCTGGCTTATGACGTTTCACAACCTAAAGCGCGGAATGAACCGCGCATATTTTCAAAAAAAATGTTACTGACGCACCAGACGTCCGGTAGCAGGCACAAAATCGGTATTGGTGCGCCACGGGTTGATATCCAGACCGCCACGGCGGGTGTAGCGCGCATAGACGCTCAGTTTTTCCGGGTGGCAGAAACGCTGAATGTCATTAAAGATGCGCTCCACGCACTGTTCGTGGAATTCGTTGTGATGGCGGAACGACACCAGGTAGCGCAGCAGCTTTTCCCGGTCAATTTTCGGGCCGCGATACTGAATCTGCACTGAGCCCCAGTCCGGCTGATGGGTGATCAGGCAGTTGGACTTCAACAGATGGCTGACCAGCGTCTCTTCGACCACTTTTCCGCTCGCTGCATTTTCGAGGTAATCGGCGCTGAATTCATAGTTAGCCACCTCTATGTCCTGATCGTCGATGCATGCACCGTTGAAGTGGGCAATAGGTTGCCCTTCCAGCTCATGCAGGCGATACAGTGAGACGGTCACCTTACCCTGCGCGCAGGTGCTTAAATCCCGCTCCAGCGTGTGCTGGACATCTTCCCAACTGCGGAATTTTGTCTGGTTAAAGCTGTTGAGGTACAGCTTAAAGCTTTTAGATTCCACCAGGTTAAGACTGGCGTAATCCAGCTCAACGTGACCCACAGCGACCTGCGGCAGGCCGCGCTCGTTAAGCCAGGACAGTTCGTATAACGTCCAGATATCGCCGCCGACAAACGGCAGCGCGTCGGCGTGCAGACCCAGAGGATCGCGGTTCAGGCTGCGCGGTACGCCTTGCAACAGGCTTGCATCGTAGGTGTCGCGGTAATCGGTCGATTTACCCAGCGTTAAGCCCGTTAACGCCTGATGATTTTCGTAAGACATGTTTCATAGCCACTTTACAGGTACACTTATGGGCTGAGTTTATCCTGTCTTACAAGAAGAGAGAAATCGGTGGATATCGAAACTGCAAATGCCCTGACTACCTTCACGACCCGCTACTGCGATGCATGGCAAGAAAAGCAGGGGACGTGGCCGCAAAGTGCTGACTTATATGGTGTACCATCACCGTGCATTATCTCTTCTCTGGACGACCGCGTTATCTGGCAACCAAAACCCTTCACGGGCGAGCAAAATGTAAATGCGGTTGAACGCGCAATGGACATTGTGGTACAACCAGCGATTCATGCGTTTTACACCACGCAATT
Source organism: Enterobacter cloacae complex sp. 2024EL-00214 (assembly GCF_043945575.1). Classification (NCBI taxonomy): domain Bacteria; kingdom Pseudomonadati; phylum Pseudomonadota; class Gammaproteobacteria; order Enterobacterales; family Enterobacteriaceae; genus Enterobacter; species Enterobacter cloacae complex sp. 2024EL-00214. Next base: position 67,367 of record NZ_JBIMRC010000016.1, read on the forward strand.
TGCAGGGGATATGGCCGCACGCTTTGCCGACATATCGCTGACCTTGCTGCAGACCTGGAGCGAAGACGATCTACAGCGCGTTCAGGAAAACCTGATTGGCCATCTGGTCACGCAAAAACGCCTTAAGCTTTCTCCGACTCTCTTTATTGCCACGCTGGACAGTGAACTGGATGTTATCTCCGTCTGCAACCTGTCTGGTGAAGTGATCAAAGAGACTATCGGTACCCGCAACCGCGACACTCTTGCTCCTTCACTTGCGGATTTCCTCACCCGGCTTGAGCCTCTTCTGTAATCCATGATGCTACTGTGCGTGTGAGAGATCTCTTACAAGGTTTGTGAGAGATTGCCGCATTCTTCAGTATTGTCTCAGAGAATTAAGAAAGCTATTGTCATATTTTTCAATGAATTAATTGTTTTTTGAGGCGTCTGGAGAGGTTTCTTGTGGCTTACCACGCTTACAGGGTGGGTTGTAAGACGAAGCGGAATAGCGGATTCTATCTCTGTCGACAGGATGCCGACACGAGAAACGAACATCAGGATGATGGCGTTTCTCACAAAGGACTCGTCAGGATGACGCTGCAGGAAGGCTTCAGGATGAAGCAAAGAGGATAGCGCAGGATGCGTAATGGACACCTCCAGGAAGGAGAACGAGAGCCGGTCAGGATGGTCGGTGGGTCAGGACGGCCAGGACGTTTCAGGATGAAACAGCACATCAGGATGATGTGAGCAGGATGCAAAAGGTTTACGGATGACCATGCCTTCGGGCCTCAGGAAAAGTTGTCACGGATGAGCAGGGAGCACAAATTGTAGCTGGAATGCTGCGGAACGAACCGGGAGCACTGTTTTTACAGTGCTCCCTTTTTTTATTTCTGCGTCCTGCAATGCTATGCTGCGCGCCGTTCAGTTTTTCAGTTGAGGTTACTATGACGCAACACGATAGCGTTCGTGCCCGGTTGCACGCCATCGAAGCACTATTGCGCCAACATCAGCTGTGGCAGGAGACCGCGCCGCAGCCAGAAGCGTTCGCAAGCACCCAGCCGTTTTGCCTGGATACGCTGGCACCGTTTGAGTGGCTCCAGTGGGTGTTAATTCCGCGCATGCACGCGCTGCTCGAAGGTGGCCACCCGCTGCCGCAGACGTTTGCTGTTTCGCCCTATTATGAAATGGCACTTGAGGCGACGCATCCTGCGCGCGACGTGATGCTGCCTGAGTTAGAAAGGCTGGATGCACTGTTTGCCGGTGATGATGCATGATGCTTGAGATCCTCTATCAGGATGAGTGGCTGGTGGCGGTGAATAAACCGTCAGGCTGGCTGGTACACCGTAGCTGGCTGGATCGCGACGAGAAAGTGGTGGTGATGCAAACCGTGCGTGACCAGATTGGTCAGCATGTTTTTACCGCACACCGGCTGGACAGACCGACATCCGGCGTACTGTTGATGGGGCTTTCCAGCGAAGCGGGCCGCCTGTTGGCGCAGCAGTTTGAACAGCATCAGATCCAGAAACGCTACCACGCGATTGTGCGCGGCTGGCTGACGGAGACTGCCCGGCTTGATTATCCGCTGGTGGAAGAGCTGGACAAAATTGCCGATAAATTTGCCCGTGATGACAAAGGCCCGCAGCCCGCCGTGACGGATTATCGCGGCATGGCAACAACAGAAATGCCGGTGGCTACCAGTAAATTCCCCACCACCCGCTATAGTCTGGTTGAGCTTTTGCCCAAAACCGGGCGCAAACATCAGCTCCGCCGTCACCTGAAACATCTTCGCCATCCGATTATTGGCGACAGCAAGCACGGCGATCTGCGCCAGAACCGTAGCGCGGCAGAGCATTTTGGCTGCGATCGTCTGATGCTGCATGCAAGCGAACTGAGCCTGACACACCCGTTTACCGGCGAACCCCTGACCATTCGGGCAGGGCTGGACGACATCTGGATGCAGGCACTGTCACAGTTTGGCTGGCTGGGGCAACTCCCCGAAAATGAAAGGGTTGAGTTTGTACCGGGCAGCGTTCAGGATGAACAGCAAGCGCAATAATTAAGGGAACATAACATGGCTGAAGTTGGTATTTTTGTCGGCACGATGTACGGCAACTCGCTGCTGGTTGCTGAGGAGGCGGAAGCCATCCTTGCGAACCAGGGCCATAAAGCCACGGTCTATGAAGACCCGGAGCTTGCTGACTGGGAAAAGTACAAAGACAAATACATTCTGGTTGTGACCTCCACAACAGGCCAGGGCGATTTACCTGACAGCATCGTACCGCTTTTCCAGGGGATTAAAGACCAGCTTGGTTATCAGCCGGATGTTCACTACGGCATTATCGCCCTCGGTGACAGCTCCTATGCCAATTTTTGTGGCGGCGGTAAGCAGTTTGACGCGCTTTTGCAGGAACAGAGTGCCCAGCGCGTTGGCGACATGTTGCTGATTGATGCCGGTGAACATCCGGAGCCAGAAAGTGAATCGAATCCGTGGGTTGAGCACTGGGCGACCTTGCTGAAATAACGCCCCGCATGAACCGTTGGCCGGGTCAGGTGTCGCCGCCGCCCGGCAACGAACCCCAATTCCATGAAGTCTCTTCCTGCGCGTTGGGCTTATGCCCTAAACAACCTCTCATCATCACCGCAATGTTGTGTTCCTGCACGGTGAGAACATCACTCCCTCCGACATATACTTTTCCCCTCCATGACCAAAAGGGCAGTGCAGATATATGCTTAATGCAGTGAGTATGCGTAAGGGTGACCTATGAAAATTGTGATCGCGCCGGACTCATATAAGGAAAGTTTGAGTGCTCCTGAGGTTGCGACGGCGATAGAACGCGGTTTTCGCGAGATTTTTCCTTCGGCGCACTACGTCAAACTGCCGGTTGCTGATGGTGGCGAAGGTACGGTAGAGGCGATGGTCGCGGCAACTCAGGGGCGAATAGTTCATGTTCCGGTGACCGGCCCGCTGGGTGAGCGCGTGGACGGGTTTTATGGGTTATCCGGCGACGGGCAGCGCGCATTTATTGAGATGGCGGCGGCGAGCGGCCTGGCGCTGGTCGCGCCTTCGCAACGTAACCCATTGAAAACCACCTCATGGGGAACCGGCGAGCTTATTTGTCATGCACTGGATGTTGGTGTGAAACATATCATTATCGGCATTGGTGGCAGTGCAACCAATGACGGTGGTGCGGGTATGGTGCAGGCGCTGGGGGCAAAACTGCTTGATGCCAAAGCGCAACGCATTGGGCCAGGTGGCGGCGAATTGTCACGGCTGACGCATATCGATCTGAGCGAGATGGACAACCGTCTGGCTGATTGCCGGATTGAGGTGGCCTGTGATGTGACCAATCCGCTCATCGGCGAAGAGGGCGCGTCAACGGTGTTTGGGCCACAGAAGGGGGCCACGCCGGAGATGGTCGTCACCCTGGACAACGCGCTTGCCCACTACGCGCGGGTTATTGCCCGGGATCTGAGTATTGATGTGACAAACCTCGCCGGTGGCGGGGCGGCTGGCGGAATGGGGGCGGCACTGTACGCCTTTTGTGGCGCTCAGTTGCGCCAGGGCATCGACATTGTCACGGATGCGTTGCACCTGGCGGAGCAGGTCGCCGATGCGGATCTGGTTATCACGGGTGAAGGGCGTATTGACAGCCAGACTATCCACGGCAAAGTGCCTGTCGGCGTGGCGAGAGTCGCCAAACGCTACAACAAACCGGTTATTGGTATTGCGGGTAGTCTGACGGCGGATGTCGGCGTGGTGCATGAACACGGTATCGACGCGGTGTTTAGCGTGCTTTATACCATTTGTTCGCTGGAAGATGCGCTGGATAATGCCAGCGAGAATGTGCAGCTGGCGGCGAGGAATATTGCGGCGGTGCTGAAAGTGGGACAGGGGTTGAAACGCTGAATGCCGGGTCAGGCGACGTCGCCGCCCGGCAATGGTTCTAGTTTCCCAATAACTTCATCGCTTCCCGCGTCACATTATCCATCTCATCCAGCAGTTCCAGAAACTCCGGTTCAAGCTCCGATTCTGGCATGCCAGCTCGTAGCTGTTGCTCCAGCAACTGGCAGAGATTTTTCAGCCGTGGTACCCCGCTGTAGCCGCAGCTGCCGTGCAGCTTGTGGATGGCCTCCAGCAGATCCTCCGGGTTCTCTCCCACCAGTTGTTCTTCAATCTTATTCCGAATTTCCGGCAGGAACGCGACCAGCATTTGCAGCATTTCACGGGCTAAATCGGCCTTCCCGGCCGCCTGGCGTAGCGCAAGCTGCCAGTCAAAAGTGGCATTATGGTTGATGTTGATCTCAACCGGTTCGGCAGAAACGGTATACGTCCCGCTGATATGTCCCGGTTTATAGCGCAGCAACAGGTTGTGCAGCTTTTCTTCGTCAATCGGTTTTGCCAGATAATCATTCATTCCGGCGCTCAGAAGTTTCTCTTTCTGACCGGCCATCGCATGTGCTGTCACGGCAATGACCGGGGTTTGCTGCTGGTGCGGGAGCTGGTGTATCAGCTCACAGGCGCGAATACCGTCCATACCTGGCATCTGAATATCCATCAGAATTAAGTCGAACTGCATCTGTTTAGCCTGTTCGACCGCCTGAGCACCGCTGGCACACAGTTCAACGTGCTGAACCTGATCCTCAAGCAGTACACCTATCAGCTTCAGGTTGGCCGGATTATCATCCACCGCCATGACGCTCATCGGCAGCTTTTGTTCATCGTCAATCAGCGGCACGGCATGCTGGCTCAGGCGACAATACTCCGTGAGTGCTGGCAGCAAGCGTGTGGCGGTGAGTGGCTTAAGCAGGCAGGCGGCCGCTCCGTCATTTTTCAACTCTTCCGCGTTGATTTGGGCATGACACGGCAGGGCAAGCAGCAGGTAATCGGTCATTGATGCAGCTTTCGCCAGGCGCTCCTGTTGCATCGTGAGTTCGCCGGTAAAGGTGACCGGGACCCCCATCAGCAAAATATCGTAATGCTCGACGGCCAGTGCAGAGAACGTTGGGCTGTAGACAACCTCCAGCGGCGTGGTGCTTAAAATATCCAGCGTACACTGTGCCGCCGCTGCGTTAGGCTCAACATAGGCCAGACGCATTCCTTTCAGGCAATCCGTCACCGGGATATCTGTCAATACGTTCGGATTGAGGTCCAGGCTAATATGGAACCAGAAGGTTGACCCACGGTTTGGCTGACTGTGGAAAGAGATATCTCCGCCCATCTCTTTCACCAGTTTTTGCGTGATCACCAGCCCCAGACCCGTACCGCCGTGGCGGCGGGAAATGCTCGCATCTGCCTGACGGAACGCCTGGAAAAGACGCGACTGGTCGCGCTCCGGAATACCGATACCCGTATCGCGGATCTGAACTTCAATCTGTACCTTGTTATTACTGAGCGCCCGTTTTTCGACCAGAATGTCGATGTTGCCGCTTTCAGTAAACTTGATGGCGTTACCCACCAGATTGGTGATGACCTGTTGCAGACGCAGCGGGTCACCAATGACGTTATCCGGCACGTCGTTCTTGATATTGAGCGTCAGCTCCAGCCCTTTGTCGTGTGATGAGTGGGCGAGCAACGTCACCACTTCATCGAGCGTACTGCGCAGCGGGAAGGGAATGCTCTCCAGAAGCAGCTTACCGGCTTCCAGCTTGGAGAAGTCCAGCACGTCGTTGATGATAGCCAGCAGGTTATTGGCCGAGCGTTCAATGGTGTGCAGGTGATCGCGCTGGGTTGGGTTAAGCTCGCTTTTCAGCGTCAGGCGGGTAAAGCCGATCACGCCATTTAGCGGCGTGCGCAGCTCGTGCGACATATTTGCCAGGAATTCAGATTTAATGCGCGCCGCTTCCTGGGCGCGTTTTTTCGCCAGATCCAGCTCGACGTTCTGAATCTCCATCTGCTCCAGCGTTTCACGCAGATCGGAGGTGGCCTGGTCGACGTTATGCTGCATCTCCTCGTGGTATGCCGCCAGCGACATCGCCATCGAGTTAATGCCGTTTTTCAGCATATCCAGTTCGCCCAGCATAAATCCTTCCACACGACTGTCGAGCTGGCCCCGCCGGATGCGGTCAACGGTGTTGACCATATTACGGATTGGCCCCGTGACGTCGCGCATCAGTCGCCAGCCAAAGATTAGCGCAATACCGATACAGAACAGCATCATCACGCCGGAGATAAAAATCTCTTTGTACTGCTGCAGCCGTACAGACTTGAGATCCAGCTCCAGCGCCACATATCCCAGCATATTATTGGTGGATTTGGCGTCGGACTGGGCAGACTCATCAGGGGAGTAACTTTCCGAGATAATAGGCGTGCGCAGGATCATGATATCGCCATGCCGCATTACGCTGAGATTGCGCGGGAACGGCGTACCGTCCGGGATTTTCAGTTCCGCAGGGTCGAGATGAAAATTCGAGGTTACGAACAGGCGGTTATGCTCATCGTAAACGGAAATGGCGCGCACGATCTCCGAGTGTCGACGATGCAACACACTGATTAACTGACCAATAGATTCGCGGTTTTGCAGGTTCATCCCGTACTCACTGGAGACGGCCAGCGGTTCAATAATGCTGGCTCCGGCATCTTCCAGTTGTCGCTGCAAATCGTTATAGCGATGCACCACAAAGAAGATACTCAGCAGCAAACCGATAAGTACGGTGGGGGCGAGGATCAAAATCATCATGCGTGCACGCAGGCTGTAGTTGGTCATGGCGTTCCGTTATGGGACAATTAGGGTCACTAAATTTATTTGAGAACAATCTCAGCGATGGCGCAATTCTACTCTGCAAAGCGACGCGTGACGACGCGTCAGATCATAACTGTTGAAGCCACAGACCTCGATCCCTTTGGTCAGGGGGTTGCGCGTCATAATGGTAAAGCATTGTTTATAACAGGTTTGCTGCCAACAGAACGAGCAGAAATTACGCTGACGGAAGATAAGCGCCAGTACGCGCGTGGCCAGGTGAAGCGCCGACTGAGTGATAGCCCTGAACGCGTGGTGCCGCGCTGCCCGCATTTTGGCGTCTGTGGCGGCTGTCAGCAACAGCATGCCAGCATAGGTTTACAGCAAAAAAGTAAAAGTAGCGCACTGGCGCGCCTGCTTAAGCATGAGGTTAACGAGATTATCGCCGACCAGCCCTGGGGTTACCGTCGTCGCGCCCGTCTGAGCCTCAACTATCAGCCAAAAACCGGGCGGCTGGAGATGGGGTTTCGCAAGGCCAGCTCCAGCGATATCGTCGATATCAGGCAGTGCCCCATTTTGGTGCCCCATCTTGAGGCGTTGCTCCCGGAAGTGCGCACCTGTCTGTCTGAGCTGGATGGGGTTCGTCACCTCGGACACGTTGAACTGGTTCAGGCAAACAATGGCCCGCTGATGGTGCTGCGCCATACCGCGCCACTGTCGAAAAAAGACCGTGAAAAACTGGAACGCTTTTCGCATTCCCACGAGCTGGTGCTTTTCCTCGCCCCACAAAGCGAGATACTAGAACAGGTTACAGGAGATGCGCCCTGGTATGCGTCAAACGGGCTACGCTTAACGTTCAGCCCGCGGGATTTCATCCAGGTAAATGATGGCGTGAATCAGAAGATGATTGAACAGGCGTTGTCATGGCTGGATGTACAAAAGAGTGACCGGGTGCTCGATCTGTTCTGCGGTATGGGGAATTTCACGCTGCCATTGGCTCAGAAAGCGGCAAGTGTGGTGGGGGTAGAAGGTGTTGAGGCGCTGGTTGCCAAAGGGCAAGAAAATGCCCGACAGAACGGTTTGCAAAATGTGACATTTTTTCACCAAAATCTTGAGGAAGATGTCACTCAGCAGCCGTGGGCAACGCAGGGCTTCGACAAAATTCTGCTCGACCCGGCCCGGGCAGGCGCACCTGGCGTGATGCAACATATTATTAAACTCGCGCCGAAGCGTGTGGTCTATGTTTCCTGTAACCCGGCAACGCTTGCGCGGGATAGTGAGGCATTAATCAGCGCGGGTTACCAGATTCAGCGTCTGGCAATGCTGGACATGTTCCCGCACACTGGGCATCTGGAATCAATGGTGTTGTTTGAGCATATAGATACACTAAATAATTCGAGTTGCAGGACAAAACGCTCTGGCGTTTTGAACAGCGCTTGCGCTGGCCCCGAAGGGGCGAGGCCGCAGGCCGAGTAACGCGGCAAACGAATGAATCACCAGGAGCTTACATAAGTAAGTGACTGGGGTGAGTGAGTGCAGCCAACGCACATGCAGCTTGAAGTATGACGGGTATAATTAGTTTGGCTTGTCGACTTCGACAGGCCCAGGTCCCTAAAGGAGAGGACAATGGTTGCGGTAAGAAGTGCACATCTCAATAAAGCTGGGGAGTTTGACCCACAAAAATGGATCGCAAGTCTGGGGATTTCCAGCCAGCAGTCGTGTGAACGCTTAACCGAAACCTGGGCCTATTGTCTACGCACCACACAGGGGCATCCGGACGCTGATTTGCTGTTGTGGCGCGGCGTGGAGATGGTCGAAATTTTATCCATGCTGAACATGGATATCGAAACGCTGCAGGCCGCGCTTCTGTTCCCATTAGCCGATGCTGATGTGGTCACTGAAGATGTACTGCGAGAAAGCGTCGGTAAATCTGTCGTCGCGTTGATCCACGGCGTGCGCGATATGGCAGCCATCCGCCAGCTTAAGGCTGCGCACACTGATTCCGTCTCTTCAGAACAGGTCGATAACGTTCGCCGCATGCTGCTGGCAATGGTGGATGACTTCCGCTGCGTGGTTATCAAGCTTGCCGAGCGAATTGCGCACCTGCGTGAAGTGAAGGATGCACCTGAAGACGAGCGCGTACTGGCTGCCAAAGAGTGTACAAACATCTATGCGCCACTGGCGAACCGCTTAGGGATCGGGCAGCTGAAATGGGAGCTGGAAGATTACTGTTTCCGCTACCTGCACCCGGCAGAATATAAGCGCATTGCTAAACTGCTGCATGAACGCCGTATTGACCGCGAACACTATATCGATGAGTTTGTCGGCGGACTGCGTCTGGCGATGAAAGAAGAGAATGTGCGCGCCGAAGTCTATGGTCGACCAAAACACATCTACAGTATCTGGCGCAAAATGCAGAAGAAACATCTCGCCTTCGACGAGCTGTTCGACGTGCGTGCGGTGCGCATCGTGGCGGAACGTCTGCAGGACTGCTACGCCGCGCTGGGGATAGTGCATACTCACTTCCGCCACCTGCCGGATGAGTTCGATGACTATGTCGCGAACCCGAAACCTAACGGCTACCAGTCTATTCATACCGTTGTGCTCGGCCCTGGCGGCAAAACGGTTGAAATTCAGATCCGCACCAAACAGATGCACGAAGACGCCGAGCTGGGCGTGGCCGCGCACTGGAAATACAAAGAGGGTACCTCTGGCGGTGCACGATCTGGTCATGAAGATCGTATCGCCTGGCTGCGTAAGCTGATTGCGTGGCAGGAAGAGATGGCCGATTCTGGCGAGATGCTCGACGAAGTGCGTAGCCAGGTCTTCGATGACCGGGTATACGTCTTTACGCCGAAAGGCGATGTTGTCGACCTGCCTGCTGGTTCAACACCGCTCGACTTTGCCTACCACATTCACAGTGATGTGGGGCACCGCTGCATTGGCGCGAAGATTGGCGGGCGAATTGTGCCGTTCACCTATCAGCTGCAGATGGGCGACCAGATTGAAATCATCACCCAGAAACAGCCAAACCCAAGCCGGGACTGGCTGAACCCGAACCTGGGTTATGTCACCACCAGCCGCGGGCGCTCCAAAATTCATGCCTGGTTCCGCAAGCAGGATCGTGACAAGAATATCCTTGCCGGTCGCCAGATCCTGGACGACGAGCTGGAACATATCGGGATTAGCCTCAAAGAAGCTGAAAAACATCTGCTGCCGCGTTACAACTTCAATGAGCTTGATGAGCTGTTAGCGGCCATTGGTGGCGGTGATATCCGTCTGAATCAGATGGTGAATTTCCTGCAGGCGCAGTTTAACAAGCCAAGTGCGGCAGAACAGGATGCGGCCGCGCTGAAACAGCTTCAGCAAAAAAACTATGCACCGCAGCAGCGCAGCAAAGACAACGGTCGCGTGGTTGTGGAAGGCGTGGGCAATCTGATGCACCACATTGCCCGCTGCTGCCAGCCGATTCCGGGAGACGATATCGTCGGCTTTATCACGCAGGGGCGTGGGATCTCAATTCACCGTTCTGACTGTGATCAGCTTGCTGAGCTGCAGTCGCATGCGCCGGAGCGTATCGTGGAAGCGGTCTGGGGAGAAAGCTACTCCTCCGGTTACTCGCTGGTGGTGCGCGTTACCGCTAACGACCGTAGCGGCTTGCTGCGCGATATCACGACCATTCTTGCCAACGAGAAAGTTAACGTGCTGGGCGTTGCCAGCCGCAGCGATACCCGCGAACAGCTTGCCACCATCGATATGACCATCGAAATCTATAACCTGCAGGTGCTGGGCCGCGTGCTTGGCAAACTGAACCAGGTGCCGGATGTGATTGACGCACGTCGCCTGCACGGCGGTTAAGCGCCCTCTTCGACAGGCCGGGTCAGGCGCAGCCGCCACCCGGCATTTCTTTTTTTCATCAGGACAGAATTATGACTCAAATCGACCGCCTGCTCGGCATCATGCAACGCCTGCGCGACCCGGAAAACGGCTGTCCGTGGGACAAAGAGCAGACTTTTGCCACCATCGCCCCATACACCCTCGAAGAGACCTATGAAGTGCTGGACGCCATTTCACGCGAGGATTTTGACGACCTGCGCGGCGAGCTGGGTGACCTGCTTTTCCAGGTCGTATTCTATGCGCAGATGGCACAGGAAGAGGGACGTTTTGATTTTGACGACATCTGCGCGGCCATCAGTTCCAAACTGGAACGCCGCCATCCGCATATCTTTGGTGATGCTACTGCAGACAACAGCGCCGAAGTGCTGGCCCGCTGGGAGCAGATTAAAAGCGCCGAGCGTGCTGAAAAATCCCAGCACTCTGCGCTGGACGACATCCCGCTGAGCCTGCCTGCACTGATGCGTGCGCAAAAAATGCAGAAACGCTGCTCCACCGTGGGGTTTGACTGGACATCTCTTGGCCCGGTGCTGGAAAAAGTGTATGAAGAGATAGACGAAGTGATGCACGAAGCGCAGCAGGCCGTCGTGGATGAAGCAAAGCTGGAAGAGGAGATGGGTGACCTGCTGTTTGCCACGGTCAATCTTTCCCGCCATCTGGGAGTAAAAGCGGAAACCGCGCTGCAAAAAGCCAGCATTAAGTTTGAACGTCGTTTTCGCGAAGTTGAGCGAATTGTGGCTTCGCGCGGCCTGGAAATGACCGGAATTGACCTCGAAGAGATGGAAGAAGTCTGGCAGGAAGTAAAACGCCAGGAATCTGATCTCTAACGGAATTTTGCGATCAAGCGCAATTTGTGTGATTTTTTAAATGACAAGCGCTTGATTTGCGTCAAAAACATTTACCCAAAACGGGCTATTTTCTCACTCCTTATGTTTGTCATCGCCTGGAAAGGAGACGGAGAATGAAAGTTTGTGGCGCTCGCCGTGTTCGGGTATACTACTTTCCCGTCCTGGTTATTCCATCGTTTCACCCTAACTTCTCAGGTTCAGCATGACAACGAACTATATTTTTGTGACCGGCGGGGTCGTATCCTCTCTGGGTAAAGGCATTGCCGCAGCCTCCCTCGCAGCCATTCTTGAAGCCCGTGGCCTCAATGTGACCATGATGAAACTGGATCCGTACATCAACGTCGATCCTGGCACCATGAGCCCAATCCAACACGGGGAAGTGTTCGTTACTGAAGACGGCGCTGAAACCGATCTGGATCTTGGCCACTACGAGCGTTTCATCCGTACCAAAATGACCCGTCGTAATAACTTCACGACTGGCCGTATCTACTCCGACGTTCTGCGTAAAGAGCGCCGTGGTGACTATCTGGGTGCTACCGTTCAGGTTATCCCGCACATCACTAACGCAATCAAAGAACGCATTATTGCGGGTGGCGAAGGCCATGACGTTGTGCTGGTTGAAATCGGCGGTACTGTAGGTGATATCGAATCCCTGCCGTTCCTGGAAGCGATTCGCCAGCTGGCGGTCGATATTGGTCGTGAACATGCGCTGTTCATGCACCTGACGCTGGTGCCTTACCTGGCGGCGGCTGGTGAAGTGAAAACCAAGCCGACTCAGCACTCTGTGAAAGAACTGCTCTCCATCGGTATTCAGCCTGACATCCTGGTTTGCCGTTCCGATCGCGCTGTTCCGGCGAACGAACGTGCGAAAATTGCATTGTTCTGTAACGTGCCTGAAAAAGCCGTTATTTCAATGAAAGATGTCGATTCCATTTATAAAATCCCGGGCCTGTTGAAATCACAGGGTCTGGACGATTATATTTGTAAACGATTCAGCCTGAACTGTCCGGAAGCTAACCTGTCTGAATGGGAACAGGTTATTTACGAAGAAGCTAATCCGGCAGGTGAAGTGACTATCGGTATGGTCGGCAAGTACATTGAGCTGCCGGATGCCTATAAGTCCGTTATCGAAGCGCTGAAACACGGCGGTCTGAAGAACCGCGTCTCCGTTAACATCAAGCTGATTGATTCGCAGGATGTTGAAACGCGTGGCGTAGAAATTCTGAAAGGTCTGGATGCGATTCTGATCCCTGGTGGCTTTGGCTACCGTGGTGTGGAAGGCAAGATCGCCACTGCACGCTATGCGCGTGAAAACAATATTCCATACCTCGGCATCTGCCTGGGTATGCAGGTTGCGCTGATCGAATTTGCGCGCAACGTAGCAGGAATGGAAAACGCGAACTCTACGGAATTTGTGCCAGACTGTAAGTACCCTGTCGTGGCGCTTATCACTGAATGGCGTGACGAAGACGGTAACGTTGAAGTCCGTACAGAGAAGAGCGATCTGGGTGGCACAATGCGTCTTGGCGCACAGGCCTGCCAGTTGTCCGACGATAGCGTGGTTCGCAAGCTGTATGGCGAGCCAACCATTACTGAGCGCCATCGTCACCGCTACGAAGTCAACAACATGTTGTTGAAACAAATTGAAGCTGCGGGTCTGCGTGTTGCGGGCCGTTCCGGGGATGATCAGTTAGTCGAGATCATTGAGGTGCCTAACCATCCGTGGTTCGTTGCCTGCCAATTCCACCCGGAATTTACTTCTACGCCGCGTGATGGACATCCGCTGTTTGCAGGCTTTGTGAAGGCCGCCAGCGATTACCAGAAGCGTCAGGCGAAGTAAAAAAGTTAGAACGGCAACGCGTACCTTTGGTACGCGTTGTTTGTCTGGAGTTTTAGTTTAACTTGTACTGAGGAAAATCTAATGTCCAAAATCGTTAAAGTCATCGGTCGTGAAATCATCGACTCCCGTGGTAACCCGACCGTTGAAGCTGAAGTTCACCTGGAAGGTGGTTTCGTCGGTATGGCAGCTGCTCCATCAGGTGCTTCTACTGGTTCCCGCGAAGCGCTGGAACTGCGCGATGGCGACAAATCCCGTTTCATGGGCAAAGGCGTACTGAAAGCTGTTGGCGCTGTAAACGGTCCTATTGCTCAGGCAATCCTTGGCAAAGACGCCAAAGACCAGGCTGGCATCGACAAGATCATGATCGATCTGGACGGTACTGAAAACAAATCTAACTTCGGTGCGAACGCCATCCTGGCCGTTTCTCTGGCGAACGCCAAAGCGGCAGCTGCTGCGAAAGGTATGCCTCTGTTCGAGCACATCGCTGAACTGAACGGCACCCCAGGCAAATACTCCATGCCAGTACCAATGATGAACATCATCAACGGTGGTGAGCACGCAGATAACAACGTTGATATTCAGGAATTCATGATTCAGCCAGTTGGCGCGAAATCCCTGAAAGAAGCGGTACGTATGGGTTCTGAAGTGTTCCACAACCTGGCTAAAGTTCTGAAAGCTAAAGGTATGAACACTGCTGTTGGTGACGAAGGTGGCTATGCGCCAAACCTGGGTTCTAACGCCGAAGCACTGGCTGTAATCGCTGAAGCGGTTAAAGCAGCTGGCTATGAGCTGGGCAAAGACATCACCCTGGCAATGGACTGTGCAGCATCTGAATTCTACAAAGACGGTAAATACGTTCTGGCTGGCGAAGGCAACAAAGCGTTCACCTCTGAAGAGTTCACTCACTTCCTGGAAGACCTGACCAAACAGTACCCAATCGTTTCTATCGAAGACGGTCTGGACGAGTCTGACTGGGCTGGTTTCGCATACCAGACTAAAGTACTGGGCGACAAAATCCAGCTGGTTGGTGACGATCTGTTCGTAACCAACACCAAGATCCTGAAAGAAGGTATCGATAAAGGCATCGTTAACTCCATCCTGATCAAATTCAACCAGATCGGTTCTCTGACCGAAACTCTGGCTGCGATCAAAATGGCGAAAGACGCTGGCTACACTGCAGTTATCTCTCACCGTTCTGGCGAAACTGAAGATGCTACCATCGCTGACCTGGCTGTTGGTACCGCTGCAGGCCAGATCAAAACAGGTTCTATGAGCCGTTCTGACCGTGTTGCTAAATACAACCAGCTGATTCGTATCGAAGAAGCTCTGGGCGAAAAAGCACCATACAATGGTCGTAAAGAGATCAAAGGCCAGTAATAGCCTTTAATCCCTTGAAATGAAAATGCCAGTCGAATGACTGGCATTTTTTTTGGCTATTTAAAATCGACTTCCATTTGCTCCGGAATAGTCAGCCCCCGGGTGGTCTGAACGCAGCGGGCAATGTAGTCCGTAAAGCGAGGGGGTTTTGGCATCCCCATGCTCAGCAGCTTATCATTGCTGAAGCGCACGTTCAGCGTGGCAAAGGCACCGTATAAACGCATCGCTTTCAACATCAGACGCTCATTGCACGGGCCAAAAATATCCTTCAGCTCGCGACGCATTCTGACCAGCGTTTCGTAGCTCACCTGAGCGTACTTATCACCGACAGGCGCTTTCTCCAGTGCCAGCGCCATTGCGTTATCAATATCCGCAAAACGAACGCTGTTCTCTTCCCCGGCAGAAATATGCACAACTTCCCCTGGACGAGCATTGCTGTAGAGGAGCATTAACAGTGCATCGGCGCAGTAGTCCACCGGCACAACATCGATCTTGTCCTCCATCGAACACATAAATTTTTGCAGCATCAGTCCCATGCTGAAGACCCAGAAAATGCTGCTTGAAGGCGCACAGCCGTGACGGGTATGGCCGACGACGATGGATGGACGGGCAATAAGCAGTGGCAGATTTGGGCAATGCTGACGCATCATCTGCTCAATAGTGGATTTCGAGTACGTATATTCCACCAGGTGCTCGGCGCTCTCTCTGAATTCCGCGCTTTCGGCTACCAGTGAATCCTGCTCCGGCGTACAGGACATGGCTGTACCCACGTGCAGGAAACGCTCTAATGTGGCCACTTGCTCCATGCGGCGAGCCAACGCCAGCGTGCCCTCAACGTTAACTTTCCAGATCAGCGGGTTATTACCAAATGACGCAACGGCTGCGCAGTTAAGAACATGCGTCACCTGTTCCAGACGAGGATCGTCCAGGAAACTCTCAGGCTGGCTGAGATCGCCGATGAGGATATCCTCCGCTTTCAGCGAGGCCAGTTTATCCTCATGGACGTTGAATTTACGCATGTTCTCTTTCACGCGCTCCAGCCCTTTTTGTTGGTCGCTGGCACGCGCGAGCAGGAGTAACCTTACGGGTTCGTTGCTATTAAGGATTTTTTCAAGTGCTGCACCGCCCAGAAATCCGGTCACGCCTGTAATCAATAACGTCTTCATGGATACCGTCTCATTATGATAGATGAGGCGGATTGTAGGCGGGTAAAAGTAAACGGCATTTAAATAAAAAAAAGCCCTGTCGAGTGACATCTTAAGCTTATTTTAAGGTAATGAAATTGGCCGTAGTTTTTTTGACAACAACAGGGGGTGAAAAATTCATTATTTAAACTTAAAATGACTAATTAACTGTTTTAAAAGATTTTTATCTTATGGAGTTAGTTACGTCTAACTGTAAAAACTAAAATAATTTGTTACATTATGAATTCATGTGATGAATAAATAAAAGAGCCTCAGGCGGCACAGTTAAACCGGAAAATAAAAATAGCAGACAAAAATGAAATAATCGGTTTACCGCTTTTTCACATCAATTTTTCCTCAAAGCACCGATGGAGCATGATCCTCAGGCGGGGATCTGCGATACTTATCGTTTATCCCCTTAACTGAGATGACTATGCAGTACCCGATTAACGAGATGTTCCAGACCCTGCAAGGCGAGGGTTACTTTACCGGCGTTCCCGCTATCTTTATCCGCTTGCAGGGATGCCCGGTTGGCTGTGCCTGGTGTGATACCAAACATACGTGGGATAAACTCGCAGATCGGGAAGTGTCGCTGTTTAGCATTCTGGCCAAAACCAAAGAGAGCGATAAGTGGGGTGCGGGAAGTTCGGAAGATCTGCTGGCTATCATTGGTCGCCAGGGCTGGACGGCCCGCCATGTGGTGATCACCGGCGGTGAACCCTGCATCCACGACCTGACGCCGTTGACTGAGTTGCTCGAAAAGAACGGCTATAGCTGCCAGATTGAAACCAGCGGTACCCATGAAGTGCGCTGCTCACATGCCACCTGGGTGACGGTATCGCCAAAAGTAAGTATGCGCGGTGGATATGAGGTGCTGTCTCAGGCGCTGGAACGTGCCGATGAGATCAAACATCCGGTTGGTCGCGTGCGTGATATTGAAGCGCTGGATGAACTGCTGGCAACGCTCACCGATGAAAAGCAGCGGGTCATTGCCCTGCAGCCGATCAGTCAGAAAGACGATGCCACGCGTCTGTGCATTGAAACATGTATCGCCCGCAACTGGCGGTTGTCGATGCAGACGCACAAGTATTTGAACATTGCATAAAAAAGCCCGGTCTGACCGTAATGCTGGTCACTTAAGATGACCAGCAGTTTTTCTCGTCGGGTATTTCTGGGATTTTTCTCTTAACTCCCGAGGGTAACTTCGCTCTCTTCTTCCGGGTAATACCAGCCATTTTGCTTTCTCATACAACGTTCTTAACTCGCCCGGCATCTTACCCGGTGAAGCCCATGGCAACGTTATCAGCAGCCGGGTGATTTCACTTATTGAGCCGCTAAAGCTCAGTTGATAAGGCAGATAATCTCCTTTCCGTTCGAACGCCATCCTTACCATCTGGTATCTCACCAGGTTGTAAGTCAGCAGCACACCCCATAACTCCTGTCGCACCCGTTCTGGCAGTTTGCTGCGTAACGTCCAGCGATTGTCCAGCATCCCTTGCTTCGCTTCCCGATAACCCAGTTCAATTTCCCATCTGTGACGATATAACACGCTGATATCATTGCCAGGATAACGATTCTGGTCTGTCAGGGATGTCAGAGATGTCAGGGATGTCAGGACCCGCCTTTCTTTACCATTAATCGTTCGGGTCAGCAGTCTGGCTGTGAACCGCTCGGGGAGTGCAGGCCACTGTTTTCGGGCCTGTGGGCTGGTTGTCAGTTCAACAAACTCATCGCCGCGCTCCAGTTTATGCACGACTTCATATTGGGTGTGTTTTTTCAGCGGTAGCAGCCAGTGCCGTTTTTCTCCGCACGTTTGCCAGTGATGAAGCAGTCCCGGTGAGTAAAATCCTTTATCGAACAAAGTGATACTCTCATCCGGTGTTCTCTCTGCCAGCTGCGCTGCCAGTCGCATTTCGCTGACGTTCTCGCTGTCAAAGACGCTGGCATTAATCAGATGGCTGCTCAGGTCCATCAGGCAGATCATCCGGACCTGCGGATAGCCACCGATACCATTCCGTCCGGCAGGTCTGCTGAAGGCTTCGCTGTTTTCCGGCGCTGAATGACTGAGCTGCGGGCGGTAAAAGGCTCACCGGTCCTGTCAGTGATATCCATCAGATTCACAATCTCAGTCATGGGGCGATTGCAGAAAATGGACATGCCAACGACAAGCCAGATCATGGATTCAAGAGGAAGTTTGCGTTTGCGAAGCGTGACAGTATCCGTCAGCGTTAGCGCCTTCTGAATGAATTCAGGGGGAATGAGGTCAGAAAGGCTACGGGCGTGCTCAGGGGAGGTGACATTGATAATGCCGGGAGCTTGTGAAAGTTCCATTTAAAAAGGGTCCATGATGAACATGAACCCTTTTTACACCGCCCACCGGATCGGCATTAGGTCTGACCGGGATTTTTTTACTCTCCGCGATATACGCAGCCTGCCGTACAGGTTTCTTTGATCATCACCGCGCTCAGCAGTGGTACCAGCGGTTTCATCTGATCCCAGACCCATTTTGCCAGCACTTCGCTGGTCGGGTTTTCAAGGCCCGGGATGTCATTCAGATAGTAGTGATCCAGACGATCGTAGGTTGGTTTGAAGGCGGCCTTCAGTTCGGCAAAGTCCATGATCCAACCCGTATGCGGATCGACTTCACCGGTGATCTCAAGACGCACCATAAACGAGTGCCCATGCAGGCGGCCACATTTATGCCCTTCAGGGACATGCGGAAGGCGGTGGGCGGCTTCGAAGGTGAAATCTTTAAACAGTGTGGTGGACATCATCGCTCTCAGTAATGCGGAAAAAACCGCCGCATAGTACCGGAAAGCACAATTTTTATCATTAACTAAAACGGCTTTAAGGTGTGAACCCTGCCTGTCAGACACTTTTCCTGTTTTTTGTCTTTTAATTTCAATCTGTTAAATAATCGGTTTTATCGTTAAGAACGATAACTAAAACAGGTTAGTCCATTTGGTTATTTATTATTTCCATCCCTTCTTTAATTGTTATTATCCCCGCCGTTAACCTTATCCCTAGTTTGGTCTTTTTGCATAAATTCCGCTTTGCTACTGGAACATAACGACGCATGACAACACAGGCCCCACCTTCAAACTTGCTTCCCCTGAACCCGGAGCAACTGGCGCGCCTTCAGGCTGCCACCACTGATTTTTCACCCACTCAGCTTGCCTGGGTGTCCGGCTATTTCTGGGGAATGCTTAACCAACAGGCAGGAGCCGTTGTTGCTGCTCCTGCGACTGCCGTTGAGACCCCGGCCATTACGCTTATCTCCGCCTCGCAGACGGGCAATGCCCGCCGTGTTGCCGAAGCGCTACGTGATGATCTGCTCGCAGCCAAACTGCACGTGAACCTGGTGAACGCCGGGGATTATAAATTCAAACAAATCGCGTCAGAAAAACTGCTGGTGGTTGTGGCTTCAACGCAGGGTGAGGGTGAGCCTGCTGAAGAAGCGGTGGCATTGCATAAGTTCCTGTTCTCGAAAAAAGCGCCAAAACTGGCGGGCACTGCCTTTGCCGTGTTCGGCCTGGGCGATACCTCCTATGAATTCTTCTGCCAGTCAGGTAAAGATTTTGACAGCAAACTGGCGGAACTGGGCGCAGAGCGCCTGCTGGACAGAGTCGACGCCGATGTGGAATACCAGACTGCGGCAGCTGAATGGCGCTCGCGTATTGTTGAGGTGCTGAAAGCCCGTGTTCCGAAAGAGACATCGGCGCAGGCAACACTCACGGCGACGGGGGCCGTCAATGATATTCACTCCACGCCATACACCAAAGAGACTCCGCTGACGGCGACGCTTTCCGTTAACCAGAAAATTACTGGCCGTGACTCTGAAAAAGATGTGCGTCATATCGAAATCGATCTTGGTGACTCGGGTCTGCGTTATCAACCCGGTGATGCGCTGGGGATCTGGTATCAGAACGATCCTGCGCTGGTGAAAGAGCTGGTTGAATTGCTGTGGTTGAAAGGTAACGAACCTGTCACCGTGGAAGGTAAAACACTGCCGCTCAGCGAAGCGCTGCAGTGGCATTTCGAGCTGACGGTAAACACCATCAATATCGTTGAGAACTATGCCACCTTAACGCGCAGCGAATCACTGCTGCCGCTGGTTGGCGACAAGGCGAAATTGCAGCATTACGCGGCAACTACCCCGATTGTCGATATGGTGCGTTTCTCTCCTGCTCAACTGGATGCCGATGCGCTGATTAGCCTGCTGCGTCCACTGACGCCGCGCCTGTACTCCATCGCCTCTTCGCAGGCAGAAGTGGAGAGCGAAGTGCATGTCACCGTGGGCGTGGTGCGTTATGACATCGAAGGCCGTGCGCGTACGGGGGGAGCATCAGGCTTCCTGGCTGACCGTGTAGAAGAAGAGGGCGAAGTCCGGATCTTTATCGAGCACAACGATAACTTCCGTCTGCCAGCAAACCCGGAGACGCCGGTCATTATGATTGGCCCGGGCACCGGTATTGCACCGTTCCGTTCATTTATGCAGCAGCGCGCAGCAAATGAAGCGCCGGGCAAAAACTGGCTGTTCTTCGGCAACCCGCACTTTACCGACGATTTCCTCTACCAGGTTGAATGGCAGCGCTACGTCAAAGAAGGCGTACTTTCGCGCATCGATCTGGCCTGGTCTCGCGACCAAAAAGAAAAAGTCTACGTACAAGACAAACTGCGCGAACAGGGTGCAGAGCTGTGGCGCTGGATCAATGACGGTGCCCATATTTATGTCTGCGGCGACGCCAATCGCATGGCGAAAGACGTTGAGCAGACGTTACTGGACGTGATTGCCGAATTCGGCGGTATGGATGCCGAAACGGCGGATGAATTTTTAAGTGAGCTGCGCGTTGAGCGCCGTTATCAGCGAGATGTCTACTAATGAGTGAAAAACATCCTGGCCCACTGGTGGTCGAAGGCAAACTGTCTGATGCCGAGCGCATGAAGGTTGAGAGTAACTACCTGCGCGGCACCATTGCCGAAGATTTAAATGACGGTCTGACCGGCGGTTTCAAAGGCGATAACTTCCTGTTGATCCGTTTCCACGGTATGTACCAGCAGGACGACCGTGACATCCGCGCCGAGCGTGCTGAACAAAAGCTGGAGCCGCGTCATGCAATGCTGCTGCGCTGTCGTCTGCCGGGTGGGGTTATCACCACCAAACAGTGGCAGGCGATCGACAAGTTTGCCCATGACAATACTATTTACGGCAGCATTCGTCTGACCAACCGTCAGACCTTCCAGTTCCACGGTATTCTGAAGAAGAACGTGAAGCCGGTACACCAGATGCTGCACTCTGTTGGCCTGGACGCGCTGGCGACCGCCAACGATATGAACCGTAACGTGCTGTGCACCTCGAACCCATTTGAGTCCGAACTGCATGCAGAAGCGTATGAGTGGGCGAAGAAAATTTCTGAGCATCTGTTGCCACGTACCCGCGCTTATGCGGAGATCTGGCTCGATCAGGAAAAAGTCGCCACCACCGACGAAGAACCGATCCTCGGCCAGACCTATCTGCCGCGTAAGTTCAAAACCACGGTGGTGATCCCGCCGCAGAACGATATCGATCTGCACGCCAACGACATGAACTTTGTGGCGATTGCCGAAAACGGCAAGCTGGTGGGCTTTAATCTGCTGGTGGGCGGCGGTTTGTCCATTGAACACGGTAACAAGAAGACCTATGCCCGCACCGCGAGCGAGTTCGGCTTCCTGCCGCTGGAGCACACGCTGGCCGTGGCGGAAGCGGTAGTCACCACTCAGCGTGACTGGGGTAACCGTACCGATCGTAAAAACGCGAAAACCAAATACACCCTGGAGCGCGTAGGCGTCGAGACGTTCAAAGAAGAAGTAGAGCGTCGCGCGGGTATTAAGTTTGAGCCGATCCGTCCGTACGAATTCACCGGTCGTGGCGATCGCATCGGCTGGGTAAAAGGTATCGACAATAAATGGCACCTGACGCTGTTTATCGAAAACGGTCGTATTCTGGATTATCCAGGCCGTCCGCTGAAAACCGGTCTGCTGGAAATTGCTAAGATCCACAAAGGTGAGTTCCGCATTACCGCCAACCAGAACCTGATCATTGCCGGTGTGCCGGATAGCCAGAAGGCGAAGATCGAGAAGCTGGCACGCGATCACGGGTTGATGAATGCGGTCAAACCGCAGCGTGAAAACTCGATGGCCTGCGTGTCATTCCCGACCTGTCCGCTGGCGATGGCGGAAGCCGAACGCTTCCTGCCGTCGTTCACCGATAAAGTGGAAGCGATTCTGGAAAAGCACGGTATTCCTGAAGAGCACATTGTGATGCGTGTGACCGGTTGTCCGAACGGCTGTGGCCGCGCGATGCTGGCCGAACTGGGGCTGGTCGGTAAAGCGCCGGGCCGCTACAACGTGCATCTCGGCGGCAACCGGATGGGTACACGCATTCCGCGTATGTATCGCGAAAATATTACGGAACCGGAAATTCTCGATTCCATTGACGAGCTTGTCGGGCGCTGGGCGAAAGAGCGCGAAGCGGGTGAAGGCTTCGGTGACTTTACGGTGCGTGCGGGCATCATTCGCCCGGTGCTCGATCCCGCACGGGATTTCTGGGAGTAACCACGAGAGGTAATTATGTCCGTACTCGATCTAAACGCCCTTAACGAACTGCCAAAAGTTGAACGTATTCTGGCACTGGCGGAAACCAACGCAGAGCTGGAAAAACTGGACGCCGAAGGGCGAGTGGCGTGGGCGCTGGAAAACCTGCCGGGTGACTATGTTCTCTCGTCGAGTTTTGGTATCCAGGCGGCGGTCAGCCTGCATCTGGTGAATCAAATTCGACCGGACATTCCGGTGATCCTCACCGATACCGGCTACCTGTTCCCGGAAACCTACCAGTTTATTGATGAGCTGACGGACACGCTCAAACTGAACCTGAAAGTCTACCGTGCAGAGCAGAGCGCGGCCTGGCAGGAGGCGCGTTACGGCAAGCTGTGGGAGCAGGGTGTTGAGGGCATTGATAAATACAATGAGATCAACAAAGTCGAGCCGATGAACCGTGCGCTGAAAGAGCTCAACGCGCAGACCTGGTTTGCGGGCCTGCGCCGCGAGCAGTCCGGTAGCCGGGCGACATTGCCGGTGCTGGCTGTTCAGCGCGGTGTGTTCAAAGTGCTGCCGATTATTGACTGGGATAACCGTACGGTTTACCAGTACCTGCAAAAACACGGGCTGAAGTACCATCCGCTGTGGGATCAGGGCTATCTGTCAGTCGGCGATACCCACACCACGCGTAAATGGGAGCCGGGAATGGCGGAAGAAGAGACGCGATTCTTTGGGCTGAAGCGCGAGTGCGGGTTGCACGAAGGGTGATCCCATGTCCCCGGACCGTACATGGGAGAGGGGCGGGGTGATCCTATATCCTCCCTCTCCCTGTGGGAGAGGGGCGGGGTGATCCTATATCCTCCCTCTCCCTGTGGGAGAGGGTCGGGGTGAGGGCATCAGGCAGCACTAAGCCTTATTTGCTTTCGCCAGTTCTTTCACCAGCGGCAACATCACTTTCACCACATCGCGACTGCGGTGTTCAATTCTTTGCGGTAGCGCGCTATCAATGTGCTGCTGATTATCCAGTCTGATGTCATGCCAGCTTGTCCCGTCCGGGAAGGCTTTCGATTTGGCACGCTGTTGATAGCCATCTTTCTTGCCCAGCGTCCAGTTAGTGGCCTCAACGTACAGTACCGGAATACCCGCTTTGTCGAATACTTCACCGTCGGAACAACAGGCGGTTCCTTTTGGATGCGCCGGGTTGCCGCCAGGATTGCTGGTAGCATACACACCCTGATTACGGGCAATGGCCAGCGCCCGGTCTCGCGTGAGTTTACGCACGGTGCCAGGGGTACTTTGTCCGCTGTTGAAATAGAGCTTATCGCCCACGATCAGGTTATCGAGGTTAATCACCAGCAGCGTATTTTTCTTCTCTTCTGCACTCATGCGCTTAAGGATATTCTCAGCGCCGAGTTTTCCTTCTTCTTCACCGCTGGTCGCGACAAAGCGAATTCCGTATTTTGTCGGGACATTCTTCATGCGCTCGGCCAGTTCGAGCATGACGCCCAGACCGGCCGCGTTATCATCCATTCCCTGCAGCGTCAGCCCGCCGAGGTTATTATCGATATCGGCATCGCTCATCGGCGCGTAGGTATCGAGATGCGCCATAATAATAATCTGCTGGGCGGCGTGGCCCTCGTGTGCAGCAATGACGGTGCTGCCGGTCACGTTATGCCAGTTTTTCGTTTTGTTGCGTGAGGTATAGATGTAGCGGCTGTGGAACGATCGGATATCACTTTGGTAACCCATATCCGCAAACTGCTGGCGAATATAGTCTGCAGAGAGCATCTCTGCTGGCGTGCCGGTCATGCGACCAGGAAAGACCGTTGCAATGTGCCGCGCCTGCATATTGGCGATTTCACCATACGGTTGATTTTTTGCCTGAGCCGGAAGGATAAAGCAAACGCCGAGCGCCAGGGCAGCCATACGGTGGCGCGTTGCGGATAACATAGTGAGTCCTTAAAAACAGAGCAAATTTTTAACCTGCTTAGTATGAAACTGTGATCCCGTATGCACAATTTGAAATGCTCTTAAATGCCCGATATTTCGCATGTTAAGCACTTTTTGATATTTGTATTTCTGTGTCGTTATTCCATTGAGTAACTACTCATTCCAATTCGTAATTTCATTCGATCTAAGCCGCCCCCTATAGTCCCACTATTCCCGGTTGTTAGTTGCACAGCACGTTCAACATACAACAGACGCAGAGAACTTCCGTTCTTCTGCGGTGATTCTGGCTTAAGGAACGGTTATGGACCAAAAACGACTTACTCACCTGCGGCAACTCGAAGCGGAAAGTATCCATATTATCCGCGAAGTGGCAGCTGAGTTCTCTAACCCGGTGATGATGTACTCCATCGGCAAAGATTCCAGCGTGATGCTGCACCTGGCGCGTAAAGCGTTTTATCCGGGCACGCTGCCGTTCCCGCTGCTGCACGTTGATACCGGCTGGAAATTCCGCGAGATGTATGAATTCCGCGACCGTACTGCGAAAGCCTACGGTTGTGAGCTGCTGGTGCATAAAAACCCGGAAGGGGTGGCGATGGGCATTAACCCGTTTGTACACGGCAGCGCCAAACATACCGATATCATGAAAACCGAAGGCTTGAAGCAGGCGCTGAATAAATACGGTTTTGATGCCGCCTTTGGCGGTGCACGCCGTGATGAAGAGAAATCCCGTGCCAAAGAGCGTATTTACTCCTTCCGCGACCGTTTCCACCGCTGGGACCCGAAAAATCAGCGTCCGGAGCTGTGGCACAACTACAACGGCCAGATTAACAAAGGCGAAAGCATTCGCGTCTTCCCGCTTTCTAACTGGACCGAGCTGGATATCTGGCAGTATATCTATCTGGAAAATATTGAAATCGTTCCACTGTATCTGGCGGCAGAACGTCCGGTTCTGGAACGCGATGGCATGCTGATGATGATCGACGACGATCGCATTGACCTGCAGCCGGGTGAAGTGATCAAAAAACAGATGGTGCGTTTCCGTACTCTCGGCTGCTGGCCGCTGACCGGCGCGGTGGAATCTCACGCGCAGACGCTGCCGGAGATCATCGAGGAGATGCTGGTGTCGACCACCAGTGAGCGACAGGGCCGCGTGATTGACCGCGACCAGGCAGGCTCGATGGAGCTGAAGAAACGTCAGGGTTATTTCTAAGGAGCCGCCATGAACACCACAATTGCCCAACAAATTGCTGATGAAGGCGGCGTAGAAGCTTACCTGCACGCACAGCAGCACAAAAGCCTGCTGCGTTTTCTGACCTGTGGCAGCGTCGATGACGGGAAAAGTACCCTGATTGGCCGTCTGCTGCACGACACGCGCCAGATTTATGAAGATCAGCTCTCGTCCCTGCACAATGACAGCAAGCGTCACGGCACCCAGGGTGAAAAACTCGACCTGGCGCTGCTGGTTGATGGTCTGCAGGCGGAACGCGAGCAGGGCATCACCATTGATGTGGCCTACCGCTATTTCTCCACAGAGAAGCGCAAATTTATTATTGCCGACACCCCGGGGCATGAGCAGTACACCCGTAACATGGCGACCGGTGCGTCCACCTGTGAGCTGGCGATCCTGCTGATCGACGCCCGTAAAGGCGTGCTGGATCAAACCCGTCGCCATAGCTTTATCTCCACGCTGTTGGGGATCAAACACCTGGTGGTGGCGGTGAACAAAATGGATCTGGTGAACTTCAGCGAAGAGAAGTTCGGGGAGATCCGCCAGAGCTACCTGACCTTTGTCGAACAACTGCCGGGTAATCTGGATATTCGCTTTGTGCCGCTCTCTGCACTGGAAGGCGATAATGTCGCGTCCCAGAGCGAAAACATGCCGTGGTACAGTGGCCCGACGCTGCTGGAAGTGCTGGAAACCGTAGAGATTCAGCGCGTGGTTGACACTCAGCCGATGCGCTTCCCGGTGCAGTACGTTAACCGTCCGAACCTTGATTTCCGCGGCTTCTCCGGCACGCTTGCTTCCGGTAGCGTGAAGGTTGGCCAGCGTGTGAAAGTGCTGCCGTCGGGTGTGGAATCGGCCATTGCCCGCATCGTGACCTTTGATGGCGATCTGTCGGAAGCCGGTGCAGGTGAAGCGGTGACGCTGGTGCTGAAAGATGAGATTGATATCAGCCGGGGTGACCTGCTGGTAGATGCTCACGAAACGCTGGCGGCGGTGCAGGGCGCTGCCGTTGATGTGGTGTGGATGGCTGAACAGCCGCTGGCCGCTGGCCAAAGCTACGACATTAAAATTGCGGGTAAGAAAACCCGTGCCCGCGTGGACGGCATTCAGTTCCAGGTGGACATCAACAATCTGACCCAGCGCGAAGTCACCGGACTGCCGCTGAACGGGATTGGGCTGGTGGATCTGACCTTTGATGAACCGCTGGTGCTGGATAAATACCAGCATAACCCGGTCACCGGTGGGCTGATCTTTATCGACAGGATTTCTAACGTCACCGTCGGGGCCGGTATGGTGCGCGAGCCCAACGGCCAGGCCGCCGTGCCATCCGAATTCAGCGCCTTTGAGCTGGAGCTGAACGCGCTGGTGCGTAAGCACTTCCCGCACTGGGGCGCACGCGATCTGCTGGGAGGCAAATAATGGCCGATCATGATGAGAACGTCGTCTGGCATCCTCATCCGGTTACCGTCGCAGCGCGCGAGCAACTCCACGGTCACCGTGGGGTTGTGCTGTGGTTTACCGGGCTGTCTGGTTCCGGTAAATCCACGGTAGCGGGCGCGCTGGAAGAGGCGTTACACCAGCAAGGGGTGAGTACTTACCTGCTGGATGGTGACAACGTGCGCCACGGCCTGTGCAGTGATTTAGGGTTTAGCGACGAAGACCGCAAAGAAAATATCCGTCGGGTGGGGGAGGTTGCCAGCCTGATGGCGGATGCCGGGCTGGTAGTGCTGACCGCGTTTATCTCACCTCATCGCGCCGAGCGCCAGATGGTGCGCGAGCGCGTAGGTCAGGATCGCTTTATCGAGGTGTTTGTTGATACCCCGCTGGCGGTTTGCGAAGCGCGCGATCCCAAAGGGCTTTATAAGAAAGCCCGCGCGGGCGAGCTGCGGAACTTCACCGGTATTGATGCGGTATATGAAGCGCCTGAATCGCCTGAAATTCACCTGGAAGGTCAACAATTGGTAACAAATTTAGTAAGCCAATTATTAGATCTGCTCAAACGGGACGATATTATCAGATCCTGAGGCGGTATCGTTCGGGGGCAGTTTTCCCGAGCGGTGAGTCATGGTCACAGGATTAGCTATGCGCAACAGCGAAAACTACATTATCACCACCGGGTCGGAGCCGTTATCGACCGACGACGAGACGACCTGGTCATTTCCTGGGGCCATCGTCGGCTTCGCCTCGTGGTTACTGGCGCTGGGTATCCCTTTTCTTATCTACGGCGGTAACACGCTGTTTTTCTTCCTCTACACCTGGCCTTTTTTCCTGGCGCTGATGCCCGTGGCGGTTGTCGTTGGCATTGCGCTGCATTCGCTACTCAATGGCAAACTCCTGTACAGTACCGTGGTCACGATTGTGACGGTGGTTCTGATGTTTGGGCTGTTATTTTTGTGGCTCATGGGCTAAGTTCAGCCATAATTCAAACCGTAACCAACTGTGTGACAATATTGTGCAGGGCGATTCTGCGGAAAAAATGTGGTACATTTGCCCGCGATGTTGCGGCATCTCTGTTACCCCGGCGTAGAGTCCTGGGGGCGTTTTGGGATGATGATGCCGTTTTTCAGGGGGCAGGATGGGTAAACTAACGCTGCTGTTGCTGGCTTTGCTGGTCTGGCTGCAATATTCGCTGTGGTTCGGTAAGAACGGGCTGCACGACTATAGCCGGGTGAGCGATGACGTCGCGGCTCAGCAGGCAACAAACGCCAAACTTAAGGCGCGAAACGATCAACTCTTTGCTGAAATTGATGACCTCAATGGCGGGCAAGAGGCGATTGAGGAACGCGCACGTAATGAACTCAGTATGACTAAGCCGGGCGAAACCTTTTATCGTCTGGTTCCGGATGCGTCTAAACGCAATCAGGGCTCAGCACAGAATAATCGATAATCAGGCCCAGGATTACGACATGGCAGTAACTTTTTCGGACGTATGCGCCGTGGTGCCGGCTGCGGGTTTTGGCCGGCGCATGCAGACAGAATGTCCCAAGCAATACCTTTCTATTGGTGATAAAACGATCCTTGAGCACTCCGTGGCGGCGCTGCTGGCGCATCCACGGGTGACGCGCGTGGTCATCGCCATCAGCCCGGGTGATGCCCGTTTCGCGCAACTGCCGCTGGCAAATCATCCTCAGATAACGGTTGTTGATGGTGGTGCCGAGCGCGCCGACTCCGTGCTGGCGGGCATTCAGGCTGCCAAAGATGCGCAGTGGGTTCTGGTGCACGATGCCGCACGCCCGTGCCTGCACCAGGATGACCTGGCGCGCCTGTTGGCAATTAGCGAAACCAGCAAGGTGGGCGGCATTCTGGCTGCACCCGTGCGCGACACCATGAAGCGTGCCGAACCGGGCAAACTGGCCATTGCTCATACCGTTGAGCGCGTCGATTTATGGCACGCGCTGACGCCACAATTTTTCCCCCGCGAGTTACTCCACAACTGCTTAACGCGTGCGCTTAAAGAAGGTGCGACCATTACGGACGAAGCCTCGGCGCTGGAGTATTGCGGTTTTCATCCTGAGCTTGTTGAAGGGCGCGCTGATAATATAAAAGTGACGCGCCCGGAAGATTTACAGCTTGCGGAATTCTATCTTACCCGTTCGACCCATCAGGAGAAGGCATAATGCGAATTGGACATGGTTTTGATGTACACGCCTTTGGCGGAGAAGGCCCAATTATCATTGGCGGCGTACGCATTCCTTATGAAAAAGGTCTGCTGGCGCATTCTGATGGCGACGTGGCGCTGCATGCCTTAACCGACGCGTTGCTCGGAGCTGCCGCGCTGGGTGATATCGGCAAGCTGTTCCCGGACACCGACCCGGCGTTTAAAGGGGCTGACAGCCGTGCGCTGCTGCGCGAAGCCTGGCGTCGTATTCAGGCTAAAGGTTACACCCTGGGCAACGTTGACGTGACGATCATCGCCCAGGCTCCCAAAATGCTGCCCCATATTCCACAGATGCGCGTGTTTATTGCCGAAGATCTGGGTTGCCACATGGATGACGTCAACGTCAAAGCGACCACCACTGAGAAACTTGGGTTTACTGGCCGTGGCGAAGGCATTGCCTGTGAAGCCGTGGCGCTGCTGCTGAAGGCGGCCAAATGACCGATTTCGATGACCTGACGTACCTGCATGGTAAACCGCAGGGGAACGGCCTGCTGAAAGCCAGTCCTGAAGATTTCGTCGTAGTGGAAGATTTAGGTTTTGAGCCGGACGGCGAAGGCGAGCACATTCTGGTACGCATTCTGAAAAACGGCTGCAACACCCGGTTTGTAGCCGACGCGCTGGCGAAATTCCTGAAAATTCACGCCCGCGAAGTGAGTTTCGCCGGGCAGAAAGACAAACACGCGGTCACTGAACAGTGGCTTTGCGCGCGCGTGCCGGGCAATGCGATGCCTGATTTAAGCCAATTTGAGCTCGAAGGCTGTAAGGTGCTGGAGTATGCCCGCCATAAGCGCAAACTGCGTCTGGGGGCGTTGAAAGGTAACGACTTTACACTGGTGCTGCGCGAAGTCACTAATCGTGATGATGTCGAAAAACGCCTGAACGCCATCAGCGAGCAGGGCGTGCCGAACTACTTTGGCGCACAGCGCTTTGGGATCGGCGGCAGTAACCTGCAGGGCGCACTGCGCTGGGCGCAAAGCGATGCACCGGTTCGTGACAGGAATAAACGCAGTTTTTGGTTGTCGGCGGCCCGCAGTGCGTTGTTTAATCAGATTGTGAGCGAACGACTGAAAAAACCAGACGCGAATCAAGTTGTTGTCGGCGATGCGCTACAATTAGCGGGACGCGGAAGCTGGTTTGTGGCGACGGCTGAAGAGATGGCTGACGTACAGGCTCGCGTGGACGCCAAAGCGCTGATGATTACCGCAGCGCTGCCCGGTACGGGCGAGTGGGGCCCTCAGGGCGCTGCGCTGGCCGCTGAGCAGTCAGCCGTGGCAGATGCACAAGAATTACAATCATTGCTGGTGCGGGAAAAAGTCGAAGCGGCACGCCGTGCGATGCTGCTCTACCCGCAACAGTTGAGCTGGAACTGGTGGGATGACGTGACCGTTGAGTTACGCTTCTGGCTGCCGGCAGGTAGCTTTGCCACCAGTGTTGTCAGGGAACTTATCAACACGTCGGGTGATTATGCGAATATTGCTGAGTAACGATGACGGGATCCATGCGCCAGGTATTCAGACGCTGGCGAAACATCTTCGCGAATTTGCAGAAGTGCAGGTAGTGGCTCCCGATCGTAACCGCAGTGGGGCGTCTAACTCATTGACGCTGGAGTCGTCGCTTCGCACCTTTACCTTTGATAATGGTGATATTTCCGTGCAGATGGGCACACCGACCGACTGTGTGTTCCTGGGCGTGAATACGCTGATGCGCCCGCGTCCGGATATTGTTGTGTCCGGTATCAATGCCGGGCCAAACCTCGGCGATGACGTTATCTACTCGGGTACCGTGGCGGCCGCGATGGAAGGGCGTCATCTGGGGTTCCCGGCGCTGGCGGTATCGCTTAACGGTCATAAGCATTACGACACAGCGGCGGCAGTCACCTGTTCGATTCTTCGGGCGCTGAGCCGTGAACCGCTGCGTACCGGCCGCATTCTTAACATCAATGTTCCCGATCTACCGCTGAATGAAATCAAAGGCATTCGTGTGACGCGCTGTGGCAGTCGTCATCCGGCTGACCAGGTGATCCCGCAGCAGGATCCGCGTGGCAATACGCTCTACTGGATTGGCCCACCGGGTGAAAAATGCGATGCCGGGCCGGATACGGATTTTGCCGCCGTAGATGAAGGATACGTTTCCGTTACGCCGTTGCACGTAGATTTAACCGCCTATAGCGCGCATGATGTCGTGTCGGGTTGGCTGGATCGCGTTGGAGTGAACACGCAATGGTAAGCAAACGTGTACAAACTCTTCTGGAACAATTACGCGCTCAGGGGATCACTGACGAGCATGTGCTGGATGCGCTTGCCCAGGTTCCCCGCGAGAAGTTTGTTGACGAGGCGTTTGAACACAAAGCATGGGAAAACGTGGCGTTGCCTATCGGGCAGGGCCAGACGATTTCACAGCCCTACATGGTGGCACGCATGACGGAACTTCTGGAATTAACGCCGGAGTCCCGCGTGCTGGAGATTGGCACCGGGTCGGGGTATCAAACGGCGATCCTGGCGCATCTGGTTCACCATGTTTGCTCAGTCGAGCGAATTAAAGGTTTACAGTGGCAGGCGCGTCGTCGCCTGAAACAACTGGATTTACATAATGTTTCGACACGGCACGGTGATGGATGGCAGGGTTGGCAGGCACGAGCCCCATTCGATGCCATCATCGTGACGGCCGCTCCGCCTGAGATCCCTGCGGCACTGTTGTCGCAGCTTGATGAAGGGGGCATTCTGGTTCTGCCCGTGGGGGACGAGCAGCAGCTTTTGAAGCGCGTTCGTCGACGCGGCGGCGAATTTATTATCGATACCGTGGAAGCCGTGCGCTTCGTCCCACTCGTTAAGGGTGAGCTGGCCTGAGACTCGGAATTATCCAGGGTTATTAAGGCAAATTCAGCGTATGGTGTGGCGCGAAAGGTTCGAGCCATCACGGTTATTTTTAAGTCACTGGTAGTTAACACATTCCTGGGGGATAAATGAGCGCGGGAAGCCCTAAATTCACCATCAGCCGTGTTGCGGCATTATCACTGGTTTCGCTATGGCTGGCAGGTTGTTCAAATTCTGGTAACGCACCTGCGTCTGTGAGTTCCGTAGGCGGAAACAGCGGATCGGGTAACACGTCCAGCGGAATGTTGATCACCCCTCCGCCAAAAATGGGTTCCACGACACAGCAGACGCAGCAGATTCAACCGGTTAAGCAACCGGTATCGCAGCCAACACAGATTCAGCCAGTGCAACAGCCTGTGCAGACCCAAAATGGGCGCATAGTTTATAACCGTCAGTATGGGAACATTCCAAAAGGGAGCTATACCGGCGGCAGTACGTACACCGTCAAGCGTGGTGACACGCTGTTCTACATTGCGTGGATCACCGGGAACGATTTCCGCGACCTGGCTCAGCGTAATAATGTCCAGGCTCCGTATGGACTGGAAGTCGGTCAGACGCTCCAGGTCGGCAACGCCACGGGCACACCGCTCACGCCGGGCAATACCGTTTCAGCGGCAGATGTCACGGCGCAAAATAACAGCGTTAAACCTGCACAAAAAACCACCACGGTGGTTGCTTCGCAACCTGTAATTACGTATTCTGAAGATTCAGGTGATCAGAGTGCTAACAAAATGTTGCCGAATAATAAAGGGACTGCGACTGCTGTCACAGCACCGACTACGGCACCTGTGGTTAGCTCTATCGAACCGACTGCCAGCAGTTCATCTACCAGTTCGCCTATCTCTGCATGGCGCTGGCCAACTGACGGCAAGGTTATCGAGAACTTCTCTTCTACCGAAGGTGGGAACAAAGGGATCGATATCGCAGGAAGTAAGGGACAGGCTATCATCGCGACCGCAGATGGGCGCGTTGTGTATGCCGGTAACGCGCTGCGCGGTTACGGTAATCTTATTATCATCAAACATAACGATGATTACCTGAGTGCCTACGCCCATAACGACACAATGCTGGTCCGGGAACAACAAGAAGTTAAGGCGGGGCAAAAAATCGCTACTATGGGTAGCACCGGTACCAGTTCTACACGCTTGCATTTTGAAATTCGTTACAAGGGGAAATCCGTAAACCCGCTGCAGTATCTACCGCAGCGATAATTTGACGGGGCATGCCAACCTGGGTGTCTTGTTCAGGGATCACGGGTAGGAGCCACCTTATGAGTCAGAATACGCTGAAAGTTCATGATTTAAATGAAGATGCGGAATTTGATGAGAACGGAGCAGAGGCTTTTGACGAAAAAGCCTTAGTAGAAGAGGAACCCAGTGATAACGATTTGGCTGAAGAAGAGCTGTTATCGCAGGGAGCCACACAGCGTGTACTGGACGCGACTCAGCTTTACCTTGGGGAGATTGGTTACTCCCCACTGTTAACGGCCGAAGAAGAAGTCTATTTCGCACGTCGTGCTTTGCGTGGTGATGTTGCCTCGCGCCGTCGCATGATTGAAAGTAACTTGCGTCTGGTCGTGAAAATTGCCCGTCGTTACGGTAATCGTGGTCTGGCTCTGCTGGATCTGATTGAAGAGGGCAACTTAGGTCTCATCCGCGCAGTAGAGAAGTTTGACCCGGAACGTGGGTTCCGCTTCTCCACTTACGCTACCTGGTGGATTCGTCAGACTATCGAACGGGCAATTATGAACCAGACCCGTACGATCCGCCTGCCAATCCACATCGTCAAAGAGTTGAATGTCTATCTGCGTACCGCGCGCGAGTTGTCCCATAAGCTGGACCACGAGCCAAGTGCGGAAGAGATTGCCGAACAACTCGATAAACCGGTTGATGACGTAAGCCGTATGCTGCGTCTCAACGAGCGCATTACCTCAGTTGACACCCCGTTGGGTGGCGACTCCGAAAAAGCGCTGCTGGACATCCTGGCCGATGAAAAAGACAACGGCCCGGAAGACACCACGCAGGACGATGACATGAAACAGAGCATCGTCAAATGGCTGTTCGAACTGAACGCCAAACAGCGTGAAGTGCTGGCACGTCGTTTCGGTTTACTGGGGTATGAAGCTGCGACACTGGAAGACGTCGGCCGTGAGATTGGCCTGACCCGTGAACGTGTCCGCCAGATTCAGGTTGAAGGTCTGCGTCGCCTGCGTGAAATCCTGCAGGGGCAAGGGCTGAATATCGAAGCGCTGTTCCGCGAGTAAGCAACCATTCGTCAAAAAAGGCTCGTCGTGAGACGAGCCTTTTTCTTTTGTGTTACGGCTGCGCGGTTTCGTGCAGCAAACGCCACGTTATCCGATCGCCTTCCTGATTGAGCACCGCGGTTGACCAGCGCACGTTGAGTGGCTGCTCCGGGCGGGTTTGCGTCTCCCGATAGTGAAGCACTGCGCCGTTGTTCCAGGTTTGTAGCGTCGTTAATTCATCAATGACGATCTTCAGACCGGGACGGCTTCCGCGCTGACTGTCCAGGAAACTGGCAAGGGCTTGATAGTCGAAATGTGCCCCACCCGGTGGGATCATCAGAAAATCTGGCCGGAAACGGGTGAGCAGGGCGCTGGGATCGCCTTCGCCTTTGCCTAACCAGTTTTCAAGCGCAATGTGGAGGTCGATAATTTCGTGTTCGAAAGGCGTCATGAATTCTCCTGTCGCAGCTGGGTTAGCACCTGCGTATTGTTAAGACGAAAAACATACAGTACAGGCAGTAAGGTGATGCCTGCAGCAAAAATAAACATCCCGTGCCACGCGGCGAGCGGCGTCAGCCAGGCCAGCGCCAGGTTCAGCGCCTGCGCCAGCAACAGGGCTCCTGCAAAAAAGCTTAACTGTCGATTAAGATTCCACAGCGCGCTGGCATCCGGCATATCTTCCTGGTGCGTCGTCAAAAAAGCGCTACTCTGAGCCGTACTGCTGCAAAGGCTTCCGCCTGCGCCCATCAAGGTAAACGCAACGGCAGGTAACAGCATTGCCGAACTGGCGTTAATCAAAAGCAGAATGCCCGTTGCCTGCAAAAGGCAACCGAGGACAATCAGCGGCCGGGGTCCGATACGGTTAAAATAGCGTCCTGTCGCCGTGATGGCTATAAACGATGCCACAGACCACGGCAACATAAGCATCCCCGTTGCGGCTGGTGTCATATTGGCCTCGCTCTGAAGATAAAACATGCCCGTGACGTTCACCCCGATAAACATGCCGGGGACACATAAATAGACCAGCATGGAAAAACGTAAAAGCGGGTCCGTCAGCAAAGGCAGGTTTAGCAGCCTGGTTGCTTTCATCGGTGGCATTTCGTGTTTAAGCCACAGGCAGGCCAAAGCAAAGGTCACGATGGCAACCGGGAGCGTGGCGAAAAATATCCAGCGCCAGCTTAATGCCTGAACCAGCAGTCCCCCAATAGCGGGTGAGCAAGCGGGGGCAAGCAACGCAACCAGCATGACCGCTGAAGAGAGTCTGGCGCGCTCGTGGGGCTTAAATTGTTGCCATGTCAGTGCCTGTCCAACCGGGATCAGCAAACCACCCCCAATCCCCTGCAGCACTCGCCAGACAATCAGGCTCTCCAGCGAGGATGACAGGCCCGCTGCAGCAGAGGCTGCGCTGAACAGAAAAAGTGAAAGCAGGATAACGCGCTTTGGCCCGATGCGGCGCGTCAGCACGGTGCTGAAGGGGATCACCAGTGTCAGACCGGCAATGTACCCGTTACTGACCCAGGAAAGTGCTGAAGGCGTGGTGTTAAAGGCGTGAGCCATTGCCGGAAAAGCGACGCTGGCGATAAACATATTAATCAGATCAAGAAAAAAGCCCAGCAGATAGACAACTGCGACTTTGCTGCGATACGTCATGGTAGATCCTCCGGTGAGGAGGCGGATCGTAGCGTTCCTTAATGTGCTGATAAACACGACAAACTGAGATATTCTGTCAAAATTATTTTGACAGTTCTCAAGGCTGATAATGATTAATTTACAGCGTACGGCGATGTTTGTTGCGGTAGCGGACACAGGCAGTTTCACTGCCGCAGCAGATGCGATGGGGCTGACAAAAGCTGTCGTCAGTTTCAATATTCGCCAGCTTGAAGATGAGCTGGGCGTAACGTTGTTGCTGCGATCTACCCGTCGCCTGAGGTTAACCGAGGCAGGGGCGCTTTTTCATCAACGTAGCGTGGCGCTTTTAAAGGATGCAGAGCGATTGCGGGATGATGTCCGCGCAAACCATGCCGGGCTTACGGGGGAATTGCGGATCACCACTACGCCCGAGTACGGTTCGCAGATCGTGATACCTTTGCTGGCCGGGTTCAGCCAGCTACACCCGAGCCTGCGCATACGTCATGTCTCGTCGTCTCTGCATGCCGACCTTATCTCTGAACGCTTTGATGTCGCCATCAGACTGGGAACCCTCGCAGATTCACGTTATCACGCCGCATTGATTACCCACTTTTCCATCCTGCCCGTTGCGACGCCTCGTTGGCTGCTTGACCATCCGGTTGAATCGCTGGAACAGCTGGCTGAAGCAGACTGGATTATTCACGAGCGCCTGGCCTCGCCGCTGCACTGGCAGGTGAAAGATGCACGGGGGGCGTCAGCCACCCTGGAGATAAAAAAAGCACCGCGTTTGTTTGCGGACAGTGCTCAGGCGCTGATGGCCTTTGCTCTGGCAGGAAGCGGTGTGGCGCTACTTCCGGAGTGGCTGGTTCGAAATGCTCTTGATGCGGGAAAACTGGTATCGGTTTTACCGGGATACCGTTTTGCACGGCAGGGTATCTACGCGGTGTATCCTGATGCCCAGCATGTGCCTGCGAAAGTGCGGACATTTATCGATTTTATGCGCATGAGGGTTAATTAATCGGGGCGCATCTTTTTGATAAGTGCCGAAAACTCGCACCTGCTTTACTTTGTTAAGGCGTCCTGAAAATACCTCATCAACCTGATTGCTGAAGCGCTGAAAAAAGCCCGGTAAGCGTGAGCGCCACCGGGCCCAGACGACAAAGGACTAAACCAAACTCTTCAGCCGGTAAATCCACTCCAGCGCCTGACGCGGTGTCAGTGAATCCGGGTCGAGATTCTCCAGCGCTTCGACTGCGGGAGAGGTTTCTTCTGCAGGAGCCAGCAATGACATCTGTGTACCGTCAATCTGTGTGGCTGCGGCATTGGGTGACAAACTTTCCAGCTCACGCAATTTCTGCCGCGCGCGCTTGATCACCTCTTTCGGCACGCCCGCCAGCGCTGCGACGGCCAGGCCATAGCTCTTGCTTGCC
Organism: Enterobacter cloacae complex sp. 2024EL-00214; assembly: GCF_043945575.1. Lineage (NCBI taxonomy): Bacteria > Pseudomonadati > Pseudomonadota > Gammaproteobacteria > Enterobacterales > Enterobacteriaceae > Enterobacter > Enterobacter cloacae complex sp. 2024EL-00214. The sequence continues at coordinate 104,749 of NZ_JBIMRC010000016.1, forward strand.
GCACCGTCCTGCACCGTGTGCATAAAGGCGATGGTATCACTGTGTTCCAGTGCATCAAGATGAACGTTTGCCACGCCTTCCATCTTCTCTGGCAACTGTGTCAGTTCGAAATAGTGGGTTGCAAACAGCGTCATGGCCTTGATTTTATTCGCCAGGCTTTCGGCACATGCCCACGCCAGCGACAGTCCGTCATAGGTTGACGTTCCGCGTCCAACTTCGTCCATCAACACCAGACTGTACTCGGTTGCGTTATGCAGGATGTTGGCGGTTTCGGTCATTTCCACCATAAAGGTTGAACGCCCGCTTGCCAGATCGTCTGCAGCGCCCACACGGGTGAAGATACGATCGATTGGGCCAATCTCCACTTTTTGCGCTGGAACGTAGCTACCGATCCCGGCGAGCAGGGCGATGAGCGCAGTCTGGCGCATATAGGTACTTTTACCGCCCATGTTTGGACCGGTGATGATCAGCATTCTTCTTTGCGGTGACAGGCTTAGTGGGTTAGCAATGAACGGCTCGTTCAGCACGCGCTCGACCACTGGATGTCGACCCTCGGTAATGCGAATACCGGGTTTATCGGTAAAGGTTGGGCAGGTGTAGTTCAGCGTCTCTGCGCGTTCTGCCAGGTTTACCAGCACATCCAGTTCAGCCAGTGCACCGGCGCTTAATTGCAGCTCAGCAAGGTGTGGCATCAGCATGTCGAACAGCTCGTCATAAAGCTGTTTTTCCAGCGCCAGGGCTTTGCCTTTCGAGGTGAGAACTTTGTCCTCATACTCTTTCAGCTCAGGAATGATATAGCGCTCGGCATTTTTCAGCGTTTGTCGACGAACATAGTGGATAGGTGCCAGATGGCTTTGTCCACGGCTGATCTGAATGTAGTAACCGTGTATCGCGTTATAACCTACCTTCAGGGTGTCCAGCCCCAGACGTTCACGCTCGCGGATTTCCAGCTTATCAAGGTAGTCTGTTGCACCGTCTGCCAGCGCGCGCCATTCATCCAGCTCTTCGTTGTAGCCTGGTGCAATTACGCCGCCATCACGAACCAGAACCGGAGGCGCATCAATGATGGCGCGCTCCAGCAATTCGCGAAGCCCGGTAAACTCTCCCATTGTTTCGCGCAGCTTCTGTACTGGCGCGCTGGCTACGTCACCAAGCTGGGCACGCAGTTCCGGTAGCTGCTGGAAGGCATGACGCATACGCGCGAGATCGCGTGGGCGAGCCGTACGCAGTGCCAGACGAGCAAGAATACGTTCCAGATCGCCGACCTGGCGCAGCACGGGCTGCAGCTCAGTATAGCGATCCTGCAAAGCGGCAATGGTCTGCTGGCGGCTGGTCAGTGTATCGGTATCGCGAATCGGCATATGCAGCCAACGCTTAAGCATGCGGCTGCCCATTGGGGTAACCGTGTTATCGAGCACCGAGGCGAGGGTATTTTCCACACCACCAGCCAGATTCTGGGTGATCTCCAGGTTACGGCGCGTCGCAGCATCCATGATGATGCTGTCCTGCTGACGTTCCATTGTAATCGAGCGGATATGCGGCAGCGCCGTGCGTTGGGTATCTTTCACATACTGTAGCAGGCAGCCAGCTGCACACAGCCCGCGTGGGGCATTTTCCACGCCAAAGCCAATCAGATCGCGCGTGCCAAACTGCAGGTTCAACTGCTGGCGCGCGGTATCAATTTCGAATTCCCATAGCGGGCGGCGACGCAGGCCACGGCGGCCTTCAATGAGTGCCATTTCGGCGAAATCTTCGGCATAGAGCAGCTCTGCCGGGTTTGTGCGTTGCAATTCGGCCGCCATGGTTTCGCGGTCAGCCGGTTCGCTCAGGCGAAAACGTCCGGAGCTGATATCCAGCGTGGCGTAGCCAAATCCTTTACTATCCTGCCACAGCGCTGCCAGCAGGTTATCCTGGCGCTCCTGCAGCAGGGCTTCGTCACTGATGGTGCCTGGCGTGACAATGCGCACAACTTTGCGTTCAACCGGGCCTTTTGAGGTGGCTGGATCGCCAATCTGCTCGCAGATCGCCACGGATTCGCCCTGGTTCACCAGCTTTGCCAGGTAGTTTTCTACCGCGTGATGGGGGATACCCGCCATCGGGATAGGCTCACCTGCCGATGCGCCACGTTTGGTCAGGGAGATATCGAGCAACTGCGACGCGCGTCTGGCATCGTCATAAAAGAGCTCGTAAAAATCGCCCATACGGTAAAACAGCAAGATTTCCGGGTGTTGTGCTTTCAGCTTCAGATACTGCTGCATCATCGGCGTATGTGCGTCGAAATTGTCGATTGTGGTCATGGAGTTATGATATCCATTTCTTTGATAATATTACGCTTTGAGCGGCTCAGTGGCCGTTAGTTCCCTCTATTGTCGCATGAAAAAAAGGTGTGGCGCAGAAAAATGTCACGACTTTACGAGACGCCTTCCGGCATTAACTCGATGATGATTTTTCCATGCTCAACACCCACCCGAACCTGCGAATTTGTGGTAAATCCGGCTTGTTCAAGCCAGTCCCCTTTTAAGCTTAAAGCAGCATGCACGCTGTAATGTGTCGGGATTTTAGTCTTGCGGTCCTCGTGACGTTTTCTGAAATAGCCGACTTTTAAATGACGATAGGGTTTGGCGATAGCGATCTGTTGCATACGGTCTCCGGTAGATACGGGCAAAGTGTGTTTCTGATACCTGTATAAAATACCAGTAAAAGTCATGAGGGGCGGGGTTAAAACTGGAAGGCGTCTTCAGAAAACGAAATGCAACGACTGAAACCGCAAGGGATAAATGGTATTATAAATGCACTTTATTATTCGGTGACCCGTCATGTCTGATAAACGCATCGCACGAGAAAAAGAGACGATCGCCAAAATGATCGCCCTGTATGAAAAACGGTGCCCACAGGCTTCACAGGAAGAAGGGTACTATCAGGCACTTAATGCCTATGCGGATAAGCGTCTGGATAAATGCGTCTTTGGTGAGGAAAAACCAGCCTGTAAACAGTGTCCGGTACACTGCTACCAGCCCGCCAGACGTGAGGAAATGAAGCAGGTTATGCGCTGGGCAGGGCCACGCATGCTGTGGCGTCACCCCATTCTGACGATTCGCCATCTGATTGACGATCGCCGTCCGGTACCGGAATTGCCGGAAAAATATCGTCAGAAAAAGTAGTCCGTTACGTCCGGGAAGGTCGTATTGAACGGCAAATCACGGGTAACGCAAGTGCGCTACAAAAAGGAAATAACGCCAGCAGCAGCCAGGGGTAAATTGCCTGCGTTGAGGGAACCAGCGCATGATCCAGTAGCGGGCCGAAGAACAGATTCCCCGCCAGCACTGCGCAGCCCCCGGCGGTAGAGAGTGCACCATAGTGTGCCCCCAGCGTTGACGCTTCGGCAAAGTGTGGGATCAGGTCTTTTGCTGACGGTACGAGCAGCATTTGGCCCAGCGTTAACAGGGTCACAAGGCACACCGAAGGCAACAACCGTAACCAGCCTTCCGGCGGCTCTGTTGCGGCGAACAGGGAGACGCTCGCAAAGGCGGCGGCGAGCAGCAAAAAACCCACCGGTAAGATCCTGATGGCACCCACGCGTCGGGCGAAGCGCGCCAGCGGAAGCTGAAAAGCGATAATCAGTACTGAAGCCAGCATAAAGAGAGGACCGAGATCTTGCTCGCTGCCACCTGAACGCTGGATCTCTACCGGCAACGCCAGATAGAGCTGGTTATAGCTCAAAAGCCACGAGCTATAGGCAATGATAAAGGCGACAAAGCGCGGCTGGCGGAAGGTCGTCCACCAGGGAAGCACCTTTAGTACCTGTTTGCTGTGGGGTGTGGCAGGAAGGCAGAAGTACAGCACAACGAGCGCAATGACAAACACTCCAGCACCTGCCAGCGCCACCTGACGGAAGCCCAGCCCTGTCAGCAGCGCGCCGGCAACCGGGCCCAGGACCGCTCCAAGTTCACCGCACACGGCAAAAAGAGCAAACCACTCTGCCCGGCTCCGTTTTCCCTTTGCTTCGCTTTGTGTCCCCGTTTTTGCCAGCAGGGCTTCAATGGAGGGAGAGAACAGTGCCCCCCCGATACCCGTCAGGCACGCTCCCAGAATGATGGGAAACAGGGATTGTCCGCATGCCAGCAGGAGATAACCCGCCACGCGAATAATGCAGCCGCAGAGGATAACGATCTTTGCGCCATATTTGTCAGAGAGCGCTCCACCAACGATAAACATACCCTGTTGGGAGAACGTGCGTAACCCCAGCACCAGCCCGATAAGCCCGCCAGAGAGCAACATATCGTCGCGTAAAAATATCGCCAGGAAGGGAACAACTGCGTAAAAACCAATATTAAATACGAACTGGCTACCCAATAAAACGGGCGGCCAGAGCGTTGTAGCAGAACGCAGGGAGAACAGAGACATGCAGCCTGACCCTAAACGATAAAATGAATGTGCTTTTTGCCGTGGTACGGGGAGATCTCAATTTTGGTTTTCACCCTGAACACATCCCAAAGCAATTCCTCGGATAAGATCTCCTGCGGCGTGCCTGTGGCGACAATTTGCCCTTTCTGCATCACAATCAACGAATCACAGAACATCGAGGCGTGGTTGAGGTCGTGGAGAGCCACAATGCTGGTCACCGGTAACTCGCTGATCAGGTGCATTAATTGTATCTGGTGATGAATGTCCAGGTGGTTAGTCGGTTCATCCAGCAGGATTTCGGTGGGTGTCTGCGCCAGTGCGCGGGCAATATGCACGCGCTGACGCTCCCCTCCGGACAGGCTCAGCCAGCCCTGGTCACTTTTTCCCTGCATATCCACCCTCTGCAGAGCCGCGGTGACGGCCTCGTCATCATGCGTGCTCCAGTTCGAGAAAGGAGAGTGATGCGGTATACGACCAAGTTTTACCACATCACGAACCCGCATGTTGGCATCAGTCATGCTGTGTTGTTCAACGAATGCCACCCGGCGTGCCAGCTGTTTTTTGGCGATGCGGGCAATGTTTTGCCCATCCAGCGTCACGCTACCGGTATCCGGGCGACGCAGGCCTGCCAGAATGCGCAAAAGAGAGGACTTACCACAGCCATTGGGACCAAGTAGCCCGACTGTTTCTCCCCGGGAAACGTTCAGCGAGACATTATTGACGATGACCTTTTTACCGACCTTCCAGGTAATATTTTCAGCGGAGATACTCATCACTTATTCCTTGAGCGGTAGATAATCACGGCAAAGAAAGGTACGCCAACCAGAGCCGTCACCACGCCAACGGGAAGGCTTTGCGGTGCAATCAGTATGCGAGAGGCGATATCCGCCAACACCATCAGGACCGCCCCGGCCAGTGCACTGGCAATCAGCAACGTGCGGTGCAGCGGGCCGAAGAAGAAGCGCATGACGTGCGGCACAACCAGCCCCACAAAGCCGATAGAGCCAGCCATGCTGACGATAGTCGCGGTGATGAGTGCAGTGGTGGTAAAGAGGATCAGGCGTACCCAGGGCACGGCAATACCCAGAGAGGCGGCGGCATCATCACCAAAGGTAAAGGCATCCAGTGCGCGGGAATAGTAGAGGCAAACGGCAAGCCCAATCGGTACCACCACCAGAATCAGTTGAAACTCAGGCCATCTTACACCGCTGAAACTCCCCAGCAGCCAGAACATCACATCACGTGCCTGCTGAGCACTGGCAGAGGTACTGATGGTGTAAGCGGTGATCGCGTTGAAGAGCTGCGACGCGGCAACGCCCGCCAGAATGGTGCGTTCATTGCCGCCGCGTGCGCCGTTGGTCAGGAAGGCGACAAAAACAAAGGCGGCAAATGCCCCGGCAAATGCGCCCGCGGAGAGAGAAACCGCACCGGTACCAATACCCAATACGACCACAGAAACCGCACCTGTTGATGCTCCCGCAGAAACGCCGAGCACGTAGGGCTCAGCCAGTGCGTTCTTCAACAGGCTTTGCAGCACTGCTCCGCAGATGGCCAGACCAGCACCACAGCATGCCGCCACCAGGGCGCGGCTCAGGCGGAAGTCCCAAATCACGCTCTCGTAGATGCGGTTGAGGGGAACATCGGTCAGGCCGATTTTATTGCTGACGGTGTAAAAGACGTTTTGCAGCGGGATCGAAAGTTCGCCGACGCTGACACTCAGGGCAATGACCACGAACAACAGTACTGTTGCGAGCAAACACGAGGTGGTCAGGAGCAGTCCCTGTCGCGCCTGAATAACGGCCGTCGTCATCAGTTCAGCCCCAGTTTTCTGAGCTGTTCACCCACTTGTTCAGCCCCGTAAATCGTGCGGATTGTCGGGTTCATCGCCTGACCATCCATCACCACAATATGACCTTTTTTCACTGCATCCAGCTGGCTGACGGCAGGATCACTTTTCAGGAATTTGATTTTTTCTTCAGCATTATCAAGCGCCCAACGGTTACGATCCAGGCTGGAGACCACGATCACATCGGGGTTCGCGGCGATAATGCTTTCCCAGCCCACCGTCGGCCATTCGGTTTCGGAGGTGATGGCGTTATGTCCACCGAGAACGTTGGCGATAAACCCAGAGGCGCTGTTTTTTCCGCCTACGTAAGCATCAGCAGAAGGGGAAGAACTGGAGAACCAGAAGACAAAAGAGAGATCCTTTTTATTCTTACTGAACGTTTTACGCAGGTCATTCTCACGTTTTTTGAAATCGGCAATCAGTGCTTCGCCACGAGATTGCACGTTAAAGATTGCCGCGAAATCTTCAATCTCTTTATAGAGCAAGGTCATATTCCACAGCTTTTGACGGCTGCCGTACATATCACCTGCGGCTTTTTTGGTCGCACACATCCCCGGAGATAAATAGCTGTTTACGCCGACGGTGGCCAAATCTTCACGTTTTGCCACCTTGCTTTCTGGCCCCAGTAAGAGAGGGAGTTGTGCAGGAACAAAATCAGGGTTTTGCGCAAGGATTGATTCAAGGGTGGGGATTTCTACCGTCAGCGTTTTGATTTTTGCATTTTGTTCAGCCAGCTGCGGCAGAACTTTGGTCGGCCAAAACGCACTGGCGGTAATGTTATTTTGCAGGCCTAACAGCAGCAAAATCTCGACGGTATTCTGACCGAGAGCAACCACCCGCTCAGGGGCTTTAGTAAATGTCTCTTTATACCCGCAGTTTTCAATCGTCAGAGGGTACGTGGTTGCCAGAGCAGAACTGGCTGACGCAAACGCCAGGCTTAACGCGCAGATGATTTTTTTCATTAAACGCTCCCCGTCATTAAAATTATTTTTAATGTAAATGAAACTCATTATTAAGGCGGGATTTTATACAGAGGAAAAGATTTTGTGTCAATGAAGGCCACTTCACGGAGATAACACGGGGGGAGCGAAGGGCGGTGCGCATGCTGCCGCCCTGTATCAGACGTTAAACCAGGCTCTCTTTATCAATTCCCAGACGCTTCATGCGAGACAACAGCGTGGTGCGTTTCAGCCCCAGCCGCTGTGCCGCGCCTTTTGGTCCGGCAACCACACCGTTCGTCTCTTTCAGCACGCGCATAATCAGCTGGCATTCGTTTTCACCGTCCTGTGCCACGTCGGTTGCTATCACGGAGGTTTCCGGCAGAGAGACTTCCGGCAGCGACAGTTGCAATACGCTGCCGCGCGTCAGCAGTACCGCGCGTTCAATGACGTTTTCCAGTTCGCGCACGTTGCCGGGCCACTCCATCAACGAGAGGGTACGCAACGTCTCGGCGGGAATGCTGTCGATGTTTCGCCCCATCCGGCGCGCAATTTTAGCCGTAAAGGCTTTGACCAGCAGGGGGATATCTTCCGGGCGTTCGCGCAGCGGCGGCAGGCAAATCGGGAAGACGTTCAGGCGATAATAGAGATCGCTTCGAAACTCGCGGTCGGCGACCATTTTTTTCAGGTCGCGGTTGGTGGCGGCAATCAATCGCACGTCTGTCTGAATCAGTTTGTTGCTGCCGAGGCGTTCAAACTCCTGCTCCTGCAGGACGCGAAGCAGTTTTGGCTGCAGCTCCAGCGGCATATCGCCCACTTCATCCAGAAACAGCGAGCTTTTATCCGCCAGCTCAAAACGGCCCAGACGCTGGCTACTGGCACCGGTAAAGGCACCGCGTTCATGGCCGAAGAGATCGCTTTCCAGCAAACCTGCAGGCATGGCGGCGCAGTTCATCTTCACCATGCGACGGCTGTTGCGGTTACTTAAATTGTGGATCGCGCGGGCAATCAGCTCTTTACCCGTGCCCGTTTCACCCAGGATAAGCACCGTACTGTCGCTTTGTGCCACCATCTCAACCTGCTTGAGTACGCTGTACATCGCTTCGCTACGCCCGATAATCTCACCAAACTCGCTGTCAACGTTGTTGAGCTGCTCGGTCAGCGCCAGGTTTTCATCCACCAGCCGTTCTTTCAGACGGTGGATTTCCTGATAGGCCAGCGCGTTATCCAGCGCGATGGAAATACGCTCGGCGATCTGGCGCAGCAGCTTCAGGTTGGCGGTAGTAAAAACGCCTTCCTCACACTGCGCCAGCTTCAGGACGCCCAGCATGGTGTTGCCGGACATCAGGGGGAGCAGACACAGCGTCTGGATGTTATTGCCCCAGATGTTAAACAGCATCCGCTCGTAGGGGGCCTGTGCATCCTGTTCATTGAGATTGAGCAGCAGGATCTCTTTGCTTTTGAACACCCGTTCAGAAAGGGTGCCTGCTTCATCCACTTCGCTCTGCTCGTGAGCCGGGTTTGCCTCATCAAGATAGTGCGTGGAGTAAATATTCAGTTTGCCCTTACGATGGCCCCGGAGCGCAATGCTGATGGCATCGATTTTGAAATAGTGGTGGATCTCTTTCGAGACTTCGCTGACCAGTTCATCCATGTCGAGCCGTGACAGCACGGCGTTAGTGATCGCCACCAGAATGCGGAAGTTGTCACGCTCGCGGCTCAGCAGGTCGTAGTCCACATTGTTACTGACGCGGCTTTGGATCTGCTCTGCAACGACGGCCACTATCTGGGTAAAGGTGTGCAGACGCTCATATTCCGCCTCGCTCCACGACTGGTCGGTATTGCGAATAAACTCGCAGCCACCGAAAATATGGCCTTCCACGGCCAGCGGCAGCAGGCAGTAGTGCCCGAATGGCGGATATAAATGGCTCTCTGCCAGCATCGGCCAGGCTTGTCGGAATTCATCAAAGTTGCAGTGCAGGGCTTCCGGGCGGGAAAGAATGCGCCGGACAGGGCCATGTGCCAGGAAAGTTTCATCTTCATATTCAAAGATTTTGCCGCTATCTCGTGTGGAGTAATAGCTCGCGCGATGGCTCCCGCTATGCCAGAGCACAATGGCGGCGCTGTCCGCCAGCGCAGATTGTCTGACCAGCCGCGTCAGGGCATCGCTCAGCGAGCCGAGGTCGGGCTGCTGCAAAAGTGTGCGCGTGATGTCAAACAGGCCTTGCTGTCCAAGATTGCTCATCGGTGTATACGGCATAGTGCTTTCCAGTAGAAACGGGCAAATATAGATAAATTCAGTGCTGACCGCTTTTGCCGCGGTTCTAGCAAATTCGGGGTAGGGGTTCCGCGTGCGGGAGATCCAGCGTACGCTTCACACCATAAAGTCCGGCCAGGCGCACCCCTTTGCGCTCAACCACTTCGCCAACGATCGCGGCCTCTTTCCCTAAGGGATGTGCCCGCAGCTGTTCCAGCACCGCATCGGCCGCTGCGCGTTCAACGCCAATCACCAGCTTACCTTCGTTCGCAAAGTTTAGCGGATCGAGACCCAGCAGCTCGCAAAGCCCACGAACGGCGGGTTTGACGGGCAGACCGCGTTCAGTCAGTTCAATTCCGCAGCCGCAGCTTGCGGCGAATTCGTGCACCACCGCATTGACACCACCGCGTGTGGCATCGCGCAGGGCTTTCACGCCCGGAATGGAACGCAGCGTCTGGATAAGCGGGGTGAGTACGGCGCAGTCGCTGCGTAACTCGCCATCCAGCCCCAGACCTTCGCGCAGGTTCAGTATGGTTGCGCCGTGGCAACCCAGCGTGCCGCTGACTAACAACACATCGCCCACGGCAAGCTGCTGAGCACCCCAGTGGATCTCCGCAGGGATAGCCCCCATTCCGGCAGTATTGATGAACAGTTTATCTGCCGCACCGCGCTGTACCACTTTGGTATCGCCGGTGACGATGGCGATACCCGCCTCGCGTGCAGTATGCGCCATGCTGTTGACTACGGTAGTGAGCGTTTCCATCGGCAACCCCTCTTCGAGGATAAACCCGCAGGAGAGGTAGCGCGGGATTGCACCGCTGACGGCAACATCGTTCGCGGTACCGCAGACAGCCAGCTTGCCGATATCGCCTCCAGGAAAGAACAGCGGGTCGATCACGTAGCTGTCAGTGGAAAATGCCAGCCTGTCACCCTGCGCGGTGAGGGTCGAGAGGGCAATACGTGCCTGGTCTTCCTGCTCGGCCAGCCAGGGGTTGTTAAAGGCTTCCATAAATAGCCGGTTAATCAGCTGTTGCATCGCCTGGCCGCCGCTGCCGTGCGCCATTTCAACCGTATTCATGCTTCACACTCCTGATTGCGATACTGATACCACGCGGCACATGCCCCTTCGGAGGAGACCATCAGCGCGCCAAAGGCGGTGTGCGGGTTACAGGTGTTGCCAAATAACGGGCATTGATGGGGTTTGCATTTTCCGGTAAGCACCTCGCCGCAGCGGGCGCGGGGATCGTCGCAAACCTGTTGTGGCCGCGGGCGGAAATGTGCTTCGGCATCGAATGCGTGATACGCAGGCGTCAGGCGCACGCCTGATTCGGCAATCAGCCCCAGCCCACGCCATTCGCTGTCGCCTTCAACGCTAAACACTTCCGCAATGGCACGCTGGGCTCGTTCATTACCGGCATCGGGCACCACGCGGCGGTACTGGTTTTCCACTGCACTCAGGGCTGTTATTTTCTGCTCAACCAGCATGGTTACGCCTTGCAGTAGATCAAGTGGCTCGAAACCAGCGACCACTAACGGGCGATTGTACTGCTCAGCGATAAAACCGTAGGCTTCTGTCCCGATAACCATGCTGACGTGGCCCGGTGCCAGAAATGCGTCAATGCCGTTTCCCGGCTCTTCCAGCAGGCTGCGTAACGTCGGGATGAGCGTAATGTGCTGGCAGAAAAAGAAAAAGTTATCGACGTTGCGGGTTTTAGCCTGCTGCAGTGTGATTGCCGTGGCGGGCATCGTGGTCTCAAAACCCAGCCCGAAAAAGACGACTTTACGCTCAGGGTTATCGGTTGCCAGCGTCAGGGCATCCATCGGCGAGTAAACGATCCGGATATCCGCACCACGGGCTTTAGCCTGTAGCAGTGAGCCATTTTTTCCAGGCACGCGCATCGCATCGCCAAACGTGCAGAAAATGACGTCAGGCTGGCTGGCAATTTCGATACAGCTGTCGATGCGTCCCATTGGCAGAACGCAGACCGGACAGCCGGGGCCGTGGATAAACTCGATGTTTTCCGGCAGAAGCTGGTCGAGGCCAAATTTAAAGATCGCATGCGTGTGCCCGCCACACACCTCCATAATCCGTAACGGCTTTTCAGCGCTGTAGTTCAGCAGTGCAGCTCTCGTTTTCAGATGCCCGATAAGCTGCATTACCTGCTCGGGGGCGCGATATTCATCAACGTAACGCATGGGTTATTGCTCCTCGCCGTACAGCAGTGCGCCGACGTCAGGCTCAACGTCAAACATGTTTTGCAGGGCATCCAGCGTGTCGCGGGCTTCCGCTTCATTTATCACGCTCATGGCAAACCCCACGTGTACCAGTACCCACTGACCAAGGCGTGATTCACCGGTTTCATCGGTGCTGCCCACCAGCGTCAGGTCGACGTCGCGCAAAATGCCACAAACCTCAACTTTGGCCTGATTTCCGTCAATGGAGTGAATTTGTCCCGGGACGCCTATGCACATCGTTCACTCTCCAGCCAGTTCAGCCAGGCGTCCATGCCGTCACCGCGCGTGGCGGACACCAGCAGGATCGTAATATCCGGGTTCACTTCACGGGCGTACGCCAGACATTTGTCCACGTCGAAGTTCAGGTACGGCAGCAAATCCACTTTGTTCAGCAGCATCAGCGAGGCGGCGGCGAACATGTGCGGGTACTTCAGCGGCTTGTCCTCCCCTTCGGTTACGGAGAGCACCGCCACTTTATGCCGTTCACCGAGATCGAAGCTTGCCGGACAAACCAGGTTGCCCACGTTCTCAATAAACAGGATGCCGTTATCTGTCAGCGGCAGACGCGGCGCGGCATCGGCAATCATCTGCGCATCCAGGTGGCAACCTTTACCGGTGTTAACCTGAATGGCCGGCGTGCCGGTTTCGCGAATGCGCGCGGCGTCGTTTACGGTTTGCTGATCGCCTTCAATCACCGCACAGGAGACACTTCCGTTCAGGCGTTTGAGCGTTTCCGTGAGTAGCGTGGTTTTGCCGGAGCCGGGGCTGGACACCAGGTTCAGTACCAGCTGCTTACGCGTGGCAAAGCGGGCGCGGTTACGGGCCGCGAGCTGGTTATTTTTGTCGAGTACGTTGATTTCGACTTCCAGCATCTGACGCTGGCTGATGCCCGGTGCATGCGTGCCCGCTTCGCCGTGGCCATAATGCAAATCGCCCGCACCGGATTGTTGAGGGGCAAAGGTGATACCGGTTATCACCGATGCGGGACGAGCCGCAGGGGAAAAGGGCGCGGAGCGAAACGCAGAGTGAGGACGGTGTTCATCCCCTTCTATATACAGGTTGCCTTCAGCACAACCGCAGGTACTACACATAATTTACTCCCTCTCGATTTCGAGGCGTTGGATCTGCATGCCGTCATCCGCCACGATGCGCAGCCCGGTGCTCTGGCACTGCGGGCAGCTCCGGACTTTTGATGACAACAGGGTGACGTACTGCTGGCACTGCTCGCACCAGCACTCTGCCTGCTGTTCTTCAATGTGAAGTTCACAGTCTTCCGCCAGTGTGTCGCGACACACCAGCTCAAAACAGAAGGTGAGGGCGCTGGTTTCGACACAGGAAAATGCCCCGATTTTCAGCCAGACACCGGTCACGCGTTTTGCGTTGTGCTGCACTGCCTGCTGTTCGATGAGCTCCAGCGCTCGCTGGCAGAGGGTGATTTCGTGCATGACGCCTCCTTAATGAATTGCCCCGGTAATGCAATAACAGTGCCAGCTTGATTTTTGTTAAGGCGTGACGATGTCAACGCTGTCGAAATGACACGTCGACACCGCTGAAGTGACAGCGGATGGTTACTTAAATTCATTAAAAATCAATGCATTAAAAACTGGCACGGAATCTGCTTAATAGCCGCAATCTCCACTAACCGGATACCTTTTATGACTATTTGGGAAATCAGCGAAAAAGCGGATTACATCGCGCAGCGCCATCAGCAGTTACAGGAGCAGTGGCACCTTTACTGCAACTCTCTGATTCAGGGCATCACCCTGTCGAAAGCCCGTCTTCACCACGCCATGAGCTGTGCAGCACAGGGTGATATGCGCTTTGTCCTCTTCGGCCACTTTACGATTTACGTCACGCTGGCAGACACCTTCAACAGCCACACCATCGAGTACTACGTCGAGACGAAAGAGGGTGACAGAGAGTGTATTGCGAAGGCGCAGCTGATGGCTGATGGCATGGTGGATGGTCATGTCAGCAACCGCGATCGTCAGCAGGTGCTGGAGCATTATCTGGAAAAAATCGCGCCAGTTTATAACGGTCTGTACACCGCCGTTGAACACGATCTCCCGGTCAACCTGAAGCAGCTGATGGATACAAAAACATCGGCGAATGTGGCCTGACCTGTGAGTGTCGATAAGTGTCGATAAGACAGTTTTTCGTCAAAAATGACTATCACCAGAGGATGACCCGGTGAACCGTTTTGTAATAGCTGACTCGACGGTCTGTATTGGCTGTCGAACCTGTGAGGCGGCGTGTTCGGAAACCCACCGCCAGCACGGGCTACAGTCCATGCCGCGCCTGCACGTTATGCGTAATGAAAAAGAGTCTGCCCCGCAGCTCTGCCATCACTGTGAGGATGCGCCGTGCGCGGCTGTCTGCCCTGTTAATGCCATCACCCGTGTTGATGGCGCTGTACAACTGAACGAAAGCCTGTGCGTGAGCTGCAAGCTGTGCGGCATTGCCTGCCCGTTCGGGGCCATTGAATTTTCCGGTAGCCGTCCGCTGCATATTCCGGCCAATACGAATTCGCCGAAAGCGCCACCTGCGCCACCGGCTCCGGCGCGCGTGAGCACGCTGCTGGACTGGGTACCTGGCGTGCGTGCTGTGGCGGTGAAATGTGACCTGTGCAGTTTTGATGAGCAAGGCCCGGCCTGCGTACGCACCTGCCCAACTAAGGCGCTGATTCTGGTCAATATTCGCGATATCGCCCGCACCAGCAAGCGTAAACGCGAGCTGACCATCGATACTGATTTTGGCGATCTTTCTCTGCTTCAGGCGCTTAACGAGGGGGCGAAATGAACGCGATGACGATGATTAACAGTGCGGTGGCGTACTTTGCTGCCACCGCTATTCTGGCGCTGGTCTTCTCTTTTCATAAAACCCTGAGCGGCTGGATTGCGGGCATTGGCGGGGCAGTTGGCAGCCTGATGACACTGGCTGCCGGTGGAGTGATGTTGTCTGGCGGGCAATCCGCAGAAGCGGTGATGCCGCTTATCCACCACAGCATTCAGCTTACACCGCTGAATGCTATCTGGCTGGTAACGTTTGGCCTCTGCGGCGTGTTTATCAGCCTGTTCAATATCGACTGGCACCGCCATCACAATACCAAAGCAAACGGTCTGCTGGTTAACCTGCTGATGGCGACGGCGGTCTGTACCGTAACCGCCAGTAACCTCGGCGCGCTGGTGGTAATGGCAGAAATCATGGCGCTGTGCGGCGTGTTCCTGACCGGCTGTAGCACGTCCGGCAAACTGTGGTTTGCGCTGGGTCGCCTCGGCACGCTGCTGCTGGCGCTCACCTGCTGGCTGGTGTGGAGCCGTTACGGCACGCTGGATTTTTCCCTGCTGAATGAACGCACGCAGGTGCTGCCGTTTGGGGCGGATATCTGGCTGACGGGCGTGGTGGGTTTTGGCTTGCTGGCCGGGATCATTCCGCTGCACGGCTGGGTGCCGCAGGCGCATGCGAATGCCTCTGCGCCGGCGGCCGCACTCTTCTCGACGGTTGTCATGAAGGTGGGGCTATTCGGCATTCTGGCGCTGTCGCTGACGGGGGGGCAACCGCCGCTGTGGTGGGGCGTGGTGCTGCTGGTCGCTGGCATGGTCACGGCGTTTGTCGGCGGTCTGTACGCGCTGATGGAGCACAACATCCAGCGTCTGCTGGCGTATCACACCCTGGAAAATATCGGCATTATCCTGCTGGGTCTTGGCGCGGGAGTGACCGGGCTGGCGCTCAATCAACCGGCGCTGGTTGCGGCCGGGTTTATCGGCGGCTTGTATCATCTCGTCAACCACAGCCTGTTTAAAAGCACGCTGTTCCTCGGTGCTGGCAGCGTCTGGTTCCGCACGGGTCACCGTGATATCGAAAAACTCGGCGGTATCGGCAAAAAAATGCCTGTGATTTCACTTGCGATGCTGGTGGGGCTGATGGCGATGGCCGCACTGCCGCCGCTGAACGGCTTTGCCGGTGAGTGGGTGATTTACCAGTCCTTCTTCGCGCTCGGCCAGAGCGACGTATTTATTGCGCGCCTGTCAGGGCCACTGCTGGCAGCGGGCCTGGCGATTACCGGGGCGCTGGCGGTGATGTGTATGGCAAAAGTCTACGGCGTGACTTTCCTCGGTGCGCCGCGCACGCGTGAAGCTGAAAACGCCTGCTGTGCGCCGGTACTGATGGCGACAAGCGTGGTCGCGCTGGCGCTGTGCTGCATTGCGGGGGGGATCGCTGCACCGTGGCTGCTGCCATTGCTGGGGAATGCGGTTCCACTGCCGTTGACCACGGCACATACCACCGTTTCCCAGCCGATGATTGCGCTGCTGCTGATTGCCGCACCGCTGCTGCCGTTTGTCCTGATGCTGTTCTTCAAACGTGACCGACTCGCTTCCCGCTCGCGCGGTACTGCATGGGCCTGCGGCTATGAGCATGAACAATCTATGGTCATCACGGCGCACGGTTTTGCCATGCCAGTAAAAGAGAACTTCTCCACCGTGCTGAAACTGCGCCACTGGCTGAACCCGGTAGGTTGGGTTCCGGGCTGGCAGAGTGCCGCTGCACCTGCATTGTTCCGCCGCCTGGCCGTTATTGAGCTGGCGGTGCTGGTGGTGATTGTGATTTCGCGAGGAGCCTGACATGAGTCTGTTACTGGCATTACTTCAGGCGCTGGTGTTATTCGCCGTTGCGCCATTGCTTTCCGGGGTGAGCCGCGTGGCGCGCGCCCGGATGCACAACCGTCGTGGGCCTGGCGTGCTGCAGGAGTACCGCGATCTCTTCAAATTGTTCACGCGTCAGAGCGTTGCACCGGATGCCGCAGGCTGGGTCTTCCGCCTGACGCCGTTTGTGATGGTGGGCGTGATGCTGACCATCGCCACCGCGCTGCCGGTGGTGACGGTCGGTTCTCCACTGCCGGTGCTGGGCGATCTGATCACGCTTATCTACCTCTTCGCCATCGCCCGTTTCTTCTTTGCGATTGCAGGCCTGGACACCGGTAGCCCGTTTACCGGCATCGGTGCCAGCCGCGAGGCGATGTTGGGTGTGCTGGTTGAGCCGATCCTGCTGCTGGGGCTGTGGGTCGCCGCGCAGGTGGCGGGGTCAACCCATATCAGCTTTATCACCGACACCGTCTACCACTGGCCTGTGGCCCGCTCCATTCCGCTGGTTCTGGCCTTGTGTGCCTGTGCGTTTGCCACCTTTATTGAGATGGGCAAATTGCCGTTTGACCTCGCCGAAGCGGAGCAGGAGCTACAGGAAGGGCCGCTGACCGAATACAGCGGTTACGGTTTTGCGGTGCTCAAGTGGGGGATCAGCCTCAAACAGCTGGTGGTGTTGCAGATGTTTGTGGGTGTCTTCTTCCCGTGGGGGCAGATGACGCACTTTTCCGTTGGTGGTCTGGTACTGGCCGCTATCGTTGCCGCACTCAAGCTGCTGGTTGGCGTGCTGGTGATTGCGCTGTTTGAAAACAGCATGGCACGCCTGCGTTTTGTCGCAACATCGCGCATCACCTGGGCTGGTTTTGGTTTTGCATTTTTAGCGTTCGTCTCCTTTCTGGTGGCGTGATTGAAGAGAGTTTTTATGTCTGAAGAAAAGAAAGGTCAGCAGTATCTCGCCGCGTTGCATCAGGCTTTCCCGGGCGTGGTGCTGGACGAAGGCTGGCAAACCAAAGACCAGGTAACCATCACCGTGAAGGTGAACTACCTGCCGGAAGTGGTGGAGTTTCTTTACTACCAGCAGGGTGGATGGCTGTCGGTGCTGTTTGGTAACGACGAGCGTCAGCTGTGCGGGAACTATGCGGTCTACTACGTGATGTCGATGGAGCAGGGCGAGAAGTGCTGGCTCACCGTGCGTATCGAAGTTGACCCGAATAAACCGGAGTATCCATCCGTAACGCCGCGCGTACCGGCTGCCGTCTGGGGCGAACGTGAAGTGCGTGATATGTACGGCCTGGTGCCGGTCGGCCTGCCGGATGAGCGCCGTCTGGTGCTGCCGGATGACTGGCCGGACGAACTTTATCCGCTGCGTAAAGACAGCATGGACTACCGCCAGCGTCCGGCACCGACCACCGACAGTGAAACCTACGAGTTCATCAACGAGCTGGGAAGTAAAAAGAACAATGTGGTGCCAATCGGCCCGCTGCACGTCACTTCCGATGAACCGGGTCACTTCCGCCTGTTTGTTGATGGCGAGAACATTATCGACGCCGACTACCGCTTGTTCTACGTCCATCGTGGCATGGAAAAACTGGCAGAAACCCGCATGGGTTATAACGAAGTGACATTCCTCTCCGACCGCGTGTGCGGTATTTGCGGCTTTGCCCACAGCACGGCCTACACCACCTCGGTGGAAAACGGAATGGGGATCGTGGTGCCGGAGCGAGCACAGATGATCCGCGCCATTCTGCTGGAAGTTGAACGTCTGCACTCGCATCTGCTCAACCTCGGGCTGGCCTGCCACTTCGTCGGCTTTGACTCCGGTTTTATGCAGTTCTTCCGCGTGCGTGAAGCATCGATGAAAATGGCGGAAATCCTCACCGGGGCGCGTAAAACCTACGGTCTGAACCTGATTGGCGGGATCCGCCGCGATCTGCTGAAAGACGACATGATCAAGACCCGTCAGCTTGCGCAGCAGATGCGTCGCGACGTGCAGGAGCTGGTCGATATGCTGCTCAGCACGCCAAACATTGAGCAGCGTACCGTCGGTATTGGCCGCCTCGATCCTGAGATTGCCCGCGACTTCAGCAACGTCGGCCCGATGGTGCGCGCCAGCGGCCACGCCCGCGACACCCGTGCCGACCACCCGTTTGTCGGCTATGGCTTGCTGCCGATGACAGTACACAGCGAGCAAGGTTGCGACGTGATCTCACGCCTGAAAGTGCGTATCAACGAAGTCTTCACCGCGCTGAATATGATCGACTTCGGGCTGGATAACCTGCCGGGCGGCCCGCTGATGGTGGAAGGCTTCACCTACATTCCAAACCGCTTTGCGCTCGGTTTTGCCGAAGCGCCACGCGGAGACGACATTCACTGGAGCATGACCGGCGACAACCAGAAGCTCTACCGCTGGCGCTGCCGTGCGGCCACCTACGCCAACTGGCCAACCCTGCGCTACATGCTGCGCGGCAACACGGTGTCTGATGCGCCGCTGATCATTGGCAGCCTTGATCCGTGCTACTCCTGCACCGACCGTATGACGGTGGTGGACGTGCGTAAGAAGAAAAGTCAGGTGGTGCCGTACAAAGAGCTTGAACGCTACAGCATCGAGCGTAAAAACTCGCCGCTGAAATAAGGACTCGTCATGTTTACCTTTATCAAAAAAGTGATCAAAACTGGCACCCAGACCAGCAACTATCCACTGGAGCCGATGCCGGTCGATAAAAACTTTCGTGGCAAACCGGAGCACAACCCCCAGCAGTGCATCGGCTGCGCGGCCTGTGTCAATGCCTGCCCGTCGAACGCCCTGACGGTGGAAACTGACCTGAAAACCGGTGAGCTGGCCTGGCAGTTCAACCTCGGGCGTTGCATCTTCTGTGGCCGCTGCGAGGAGGTTTGCCCGACGGTGGCGATCCGCCTTTCGCAGGAGTACGAGCTGGCGGTGTGGAAGAAAGAGGATTTCCTGCAGCAGTCACGCTTTGACCTGTGCAACTGCCGCGTCTGCAAACGTCCGTTTGCCGTGCAAAAAGAGATCGACTACGCCATTGCACTGCTAAAACACAACGGTGATGTCCGCGCGGAACACCATCGCGAAAGCTTTGAAACCTGCCCGGAGTGCAAACGTCAGAAGTGCCTGCTGCCGTCTGACCGTATTGATATAACCCGCCATATGAGAGAGGCCAGCTGATGGAAAACCTACTGGGCCCACGCGATGACAACGGCATTCCGGTGCCGATGACGGTGGACGAATCCATCGCCAGTATGAAGGCGTCGCTGTTGAAAAAAATCAAACGCTCGGCCTACGTCTATCGCGTGGACTGTGGCGGATGCAACGGGTGTGAGATCGAGATTTTCGCCACACTGTCACCGTTGTTTGATGCTGAACGCTTTGGCATCAAAGTGGTGCCATCGCCGCGTCATGCGGACATTTTGCTGTTTACCGGTGCTGTCACCCGCGCTATGCGCTCGCCTGCGCTGCGCGCGTGGCAGTCCGCGCCCGATCCCAAAATCTGTATCTCTTATGGAGCCTGCGGTAACAGCGGTGGCATTTTCCACGACCTCTACTGCGTGTGGGGTGGCACCGACAAAATCGTGCCGGTGGATGTCTATATCCCGGGCTGCCCGCCAACGCCTGCCGCGACGCTGTACGGTTTTGCAATGGCGCTGGGCCTGCTGGAGCAGAAAATCCACGCCCGTGAACCGGGCGAGCTCGACAACCAGCCTGCCGCGATTCTGCACCCGGATATGGTGCAGCCGCTGCGCGTGAAGGTTGACCGCATGGCACGCAAACTGGCGGGGTATCGCTATGGCCGTCAGATTGCTGATGACTATCTGCGTCTGCTAAGCCAGGGCGAACACCAGGTGGCGCGCTGGCTGGAAGCGGAAAACGACCCGCGTCTCAATGAAATAGTGGCGAACCTGGATCAGGTGGTTAATGAGGCGCGTATCCGATGAGTGAAACGGTGGTGTTCAGTCAGCTGAGCCGTAAGTTTATTGATGAGAACGATGCCACGCCGGATGCGGCGCAGCAGGTGGTCTATTACAGCCTGGCGATTGGGCATCACCTCGGGGTGATTGACTGCCTGGAGACGGCATTAAGCTGTCCGTGGCCGGAATATCTGGCCTGGATAGCCACTCTGGAAGAGGGCAGTACGGCGCGGCGCAAAATGGAGGGGGTACCGAAGTACGGTGAGATCGTTATCGACGCCAACCATATTTCAATGCTCGCTAACGCGTTCGATGCTGCGCTCAGTATGCAGACGCCAGAGCAGCAGGCGTGGAGCAAAACGTTGCTCAGCATGCTGCATGATATTCATCAGGAGAGCGCCATCTACCTGATGGTGAGGAGATTACGTGACTGACGTTTTACTGTGTGTTGGCAACAGCATGATGGGCGACGACGGAGCAGGTCCGCTGCTCGCCGAAATGTGTGCCACAAACCCGCAGGGGAACTGGGTGGTTATCGACGGCGGCAGTGCCCCGGAAAACGACGTGGTAGCCATTCGCGAACGGTACCCGGACAGGCTACTGATTGTCGATGCCACCGATATGGGGCTAAACCCTGGTGAAATTCGTCTGATCGATCCGGACGATATCGCTGAGATGTTTATGATGACGACCCACAACATGCCGCTGAACTACCTGGTGGATCAGCTCAAGGACGACGTGGGTGAAGTGCTGTTTTTGGGTATTCAGCCGGACATCGTGGGGTTTTATTACCCGATGACACCGCCAGTGAAAGAGGCGGTGGAAGTGGTGTATTCCAGGCTGGGAGCGTGGGTTGGGGAGGGGGGATTCGCCCGGCTCTGAATAATGCCGGGTGGCGGCTTCGCCTTACCCGGCCTACAAAATCCTTCTCCCTCTCCTGAAGTGGTTTAATAGTTTTAGACACGTTCAGAGGTTATAAATTAAATAACTGATGAGGTGCAAAAAATGAATTCACGCCGATTTACCCCAGAGTTTAAACGCGAGTGCGCTGAGCTGGTCCTTGA
>NZ_JBIMRC010000017.1:0-121691 GCF_043945575.1 Enterobacter cloacae complex sp. 2024EL-00214
TTCACACATTACAATGAAAACCACCCGCACAGCGCGCTGGGATATCACTCCCCGAGGGAATATCGGCGGCAGCGGACATCGTTAACTTAAGATACAAAAGCTGTCCGGAGATGGCGGGTCAAGATCACTGGACTTCTACGGTAAAGCTGTAGGCGAACACCAGTGGACAACAAACGGTGCATCGAATAACAACGATACTACCTATGCCCGTATCGGTTTCAAAGGTGAAACCCAGGTTAACGACCAACTGACCGGTTACGGTCAGTGGGAATACAACATGGATGCATCCTCTCAGGAAGGTGCTCAGGGTACCAAAACCCGTCTGGCTTTCGCGGGTCTGAAAGCAGGTGAATACGGTTCATTCGATTATGGCCGTAACTACGGCGTGTTCTATGATGCGCTGGCTTCAACCGATATGCTGGTTATCTGGGGTGGCGATTCTCTGGCCGCAACTGATAACTTCATGACCTCACGTAGCACAGGTCTGGCTACCTACCGTAACTCTAACTTCTTCGGTCTGGTTGATGGTCTGGCACTGGGCCTGCAGTACCAGGGTAAAAACGAAAGCGGCCACACCACTTCTCGCCAGAACGGTGACGGCGGCAGCTACTCTCTGGGTTATGAATTCGCAGACGGCTTCAACGTAACTGCGGCATACACCAACTCAGACCGTTCTACTAAGCAAACTACCGATGGTAAAGGTGAACGTGCTGAAGGTTGGGCAACGTCACTGAAATATGATGCGAACAGCATATACGCATCTGTTATGTATGGTGAATCCCGTAACATGACTCGTGAAAACGATGACGAATTCGCGAACAAAACGCAGAACTTCGAAGCTGTGGTTCAATACCAGTTCGACTTTGGTCTGCGTCCATCCATTGGCTATGTGCAGTCTAAGGGTAAAGACCTGACTGGCCGTACTGCTAACGGTTCTACTTTCGCAGGCGGCGATGCTGATCTGGTTAAATACATCGAAGTGGGTACCTGGTACTACTTCAACAAGAACATGAACGTTTACGCTGCGTACAAGTTCAACTTGCTGAATGAAAATGATTATACCCGTGCAACAGCCCTGTCTACAGACGACCAGGCTGGTGTTGGTATCGTTTACCAGTTCTAATCAGTACACCACTTTGTTATATGCTTAATGAACAGGGCTTCGGCCCTGTTTTTTTATGCCTGATAGTAAAAAATGGCGACTTTTGAAAAGCCGCACGCTTTTCGTCGCAAACGGTTGGCATTTTGTAAATCTACCGTTAACCTGATAGCGGATTTCACTTCTGTCATCACAATGGAACTTCGTCATGTTTGAGAACATTACCGCCGCTCCTGCCGACCCTATTCTGGGCCTGGCCGATCTGTTTCGTGCCGACGACCGCCCTGGCAAAATCAACCTGGGTATTGGTGTATATAAAGATGAAACCGGCAAAACTCCGGTACTGACCAGCGTTAAAAAAGCTGAGCAGTATTTGCTGGAAAATGAAACCACCAAAAACTACCTCGGTATTGATGGTATCCCTGAATTTGGTCGTTGCACTCAGGAACTGCTGTTCGGTAAAGGCAGCGCAATTGTGAGCAGCAAACGCGCTCGCACAGCACAAACCCCTGGCGGTACCGGTGCACTGCGCGTTGCGGCGGATTTCCTTGCGAAAAACACCGCGGTTAAGCGTGTGTGGGTAAGCAACCCGAGCTGGCCGAACCACAAGAGCGTCTTTAACTCTGCAGGTCTGGAAGTGCGCGAATATGCCTATTACGATGCGGCAAACCACGCTCTGGACTTCGATGGCCTGCTGGCAAGCCTGAGCGAAGCCCAGGCGGGTGACGTGGTACTGTTCCACGGTTGCTGCCATAACCCAACCGGTATCGATCCGACGCTGGCGCAATGGACTCAACTGGCTAAACTGTCCGTTGAAAAAGGCTGGCTGCCACTGTTCGACTTCGCATACCAGGGCTTTGCTCGTGGTCTGGAAGAAGATGCAGAAGGTCTGCGCGCGTTCGCGGCCGTGCATCAGGAGCTGATTGTTGCGAGCTCTTATTCCAAGAACTTTGGCCTGTACAATGAGCGCGTAGGTGCCTGTACGCTGGTCGCCGCTGACGAGCAGACCGTTGACCGTGCGTTCAGCCAGATGAAGTCTGTGATCCGCGCCAACTACTCTAACCCACCAGCACACGGTGCATCTGTCGTTGCGACGATCCTGAGCAATGACGCGCTGCGCGCTATCTGGGAACAAGAGCTGAACGATATGCGTCAACGCATTCAGCGTATGCGCTTGTTGTTCGTGAACACCCTGGCAGAGAAAGGGGCTGACCGTGACTTCAGCTTCATCATCAAACAGAACGGCATGTTCTCTTTCAGCGGCCTGACAAAAGAACAGGTTCTGCGTCTGCGTGAAGAGTTTGGTGTGTATGCTGTGGCCTCTGGTCGTGTGAACGTTGCAGGCATGACGCCGGACAATATGGCTCCCCTGTGCGAAGCGATTGTCGCAGTGCTGTAATTTGCACCCACAAAAAAGCCTGCATCATGCAGGCTTTTTTTATCTCATTCAGATTTACCAGACAGGCATTTCATCCTGAAGGAACGGGTTATGTAATCGTTCATAACCCAGCGTCGACATCGGGCCATGCCCAGAGATAAACGTCACGTCGTCACCCAGCGGCAATAACTTCTGTTTAATCGACTGAATCAACTGCCCGTGATCGCCGCGCGGGAAATCACTGCGTCCTACCCCACCTTTGAAAATCACATCGCCGGAAATCAGCAGACGAGACTGGTCATCAAAGAAGACGATATGGCCTGGCGTGTGCCCAGGACAATGCAACACCTGTAAAGTCACATTCCCTACGTTAATGCGATCTCCTTCGTTCAGCCAACGATCGGGCGTCAACGGCAGACACTCATCAAGACCAAACATGCGGCTTTGGGCGGGTAAACCCTGCAGCCAGAACTCATCTTCTTTTTCCGGGCCAATCACCGGCACACCATAGTGCTGCGCCAGCTCTGCCGCTGCGCCAACGTGGTCGAGATGACCATGCGTCAGCAAAATCTGCATCAGCGTTACACCACTGGCGGCGACTTCCTGCTTGATTTTCTCAGCGTCACCGCCGGGATCGACAAGCGCGGCCAGTTTGGTTTGCTCGCACCAGATTAATGAACAATTCTGGGAGAACGCGGTAACCGGAATAATACGATAGTTCATACTGCTCCTGTGTTTCGTTATTACCAGTGCCGAACTGGACCGGTATCAATATGCACAAAGTTGCTGCCAGGGTAATATCCTACACCACCTGCGCGCATAGATAACGCAGCTTTGCGAATATTGGCTAACGAAACGCCTTCAATATGGAAGTCCATTGCCTGTCCCTTCGTGTGATAGCTTTTTTTCGCTACCCCGCGACTGTGGGCGCGCAGTTCGTTATTGGTATCAATGGAACGATAGCCAGAAACGAGCTGTACCGGCTTGCTGGTACCCAGCAGGCCCTGAAGGCGGAACAACTGATCAAATAATCCTGGGTCGATGGCTTTTATTTTATTCGCGCGGAAATCACGGAAAAAATGGTTTAGTCTTGCTAATTCATCCTGAATATAGCCTCTGCCATCGAAGAACTCCGCTTTTAGCGACTCACCGGTATGAAGATTGTTGAGCGTTAAAATACGCGGACGAGGTGTCGAGAGGGTGGCAAATGCTGGCGTCGGCAAGATGGCCGCTGCGCCAAGCGCAACACCACCTAACGCCAGCAGTTTGCGGCGATTAGCGTCAAATTTGTCCATGATAATCAGGTCTACAGGTCAATGTTTATCGTATATATGCTTAGCGCACGAAGGGCACCTTAACTGGCAAAGGCCACTACGTCAAGGCACCCAACCCCAGCAAATACGCGGCCTCCAGCCATATTGCCGCGTATTCGCCATAACTTACGACACCCCATTTTCCCGAACTACTTCATTTACCTGATTAATTGTTCAGCTTTTGACAAAATTTGTGCGCCCGATCGCGCAGTGAGATCATAATTGTAAATATCTGTACGATACTGGGTACGTCCATCTTCGCCAACAAATGCCGTCAGGTAGTAAAGATTGACGGGAATGTTGTGTCGAATATTGACGTAACGTGTATCTCCTTGTTTCAAGGCATCGGAGATACGCGTATCGTTCCAGCCCGCATCCTGCAACAGCATATTCGCCAGTTCCGACGCTTTATTCACGCGCACGCAACCGGAGCTAAGTGCTCGCGTATCTTTCTGGAACAAATTGTGGTTCGGCGTATCGTGCAGATAAATCGCTTCTGAGCTCGGCATGTTGAATTTATAGCGTCCCAGCGAATTGCGCGCGCCAGGAGCCTGCTGGAAACGGAACGGTAGATTAGATGCCGTAATGGTCGACCAGTCTACCATCGAAGGATCAATCGCCTCTTTGCTGTTCCAGCCTCGCATCACCGTGTACCCATGACGTTCCAGATACCCCGGGTCGTTCCAGACCTTAGGCAGAATGTCTTTACGCGCCAGCGTTGGTGGCACGTTCCACGGAGGGTTAACCACCACGTTATTCAGCGCGCTGCTCATCAACGGCGTTTTGCGGTCAGGACGCCCGACAATCACCCGCGAGGCCAGCACTTCGCTACCGTTCTGGTAATAAACCAGGGAGTAAGCGGGAATATTGACCATGATGCCTGTAGATAACGTACCCGGCAGCAAACGCAAACGCTGGATATTCAGCGCCAGCACCCCGGCTCGCTGTGCAGGAGAGACATTCAGCCAGTCACGCGTTGACTGACCGATCACACCGTCATCCCCTAATCCCTGAGCGGCCTGGAACTGCTTAACCGCCGCCACCAGTTCGCGGTCGTAAGCCGCCGGTTTATCGCTAAGCGCTACCGTTTTCGTCTCTTTCACCGCTGCGGAGGGGCTGACAACAACGCCTTGCGGGTCATCGCCAGGCAGCGCAATTTTTGGCCCGCCGTTCAGAATGCCTGAACGGCGAAGGATCTCGCGCAGTGCCGGAACATCGCTGCTCCACTGCCCCGGACGAAGCGATCCCGTTCCCCGTAACTGCGGCCACGGCCGGGAATCAGCCACCAGCGCAAGTAACGATTGATGCATCGTTGCATATTGTGGATGTGCCGGGGCAAGGCTGGCGATAAAACGCGGCAGCTCGCCATTGTCCAGCGCCAGTTGCCACTGGTTAATGACCGACAGCGCAGGCGTCGCCAGTTTGTACGGTTTGTCACTGTATAACCAGCGGTTGCCATTCACCGGGATCCCCGCCACAAACTGGAGGTAGCCCATCATGGCATCGGAGAGCACAACATCCCGCGCCAGGCCCGTCACGGCAGGGTCGGTCAGGCGTTCAACCCAGGTGGTAAACTGTGGCTGAAAACCGGCAATCGCCACTTCTGCCAGCTGTTGCTGGAAGGCTCGTACCGCCTCGCGATTTTCCCACATCGGTTTCATATCGCGCGCGGCATAAAGCAGCGTGAGCTGGTTAATATAAGCAGGCGTGTAGCCGGATGGCAGCCCGGACTGGAGCTGCTGACGAAGAGATTCTGTGTCGATACCTTCAGGTAGCGGCTTAATACCGGCCATAATGGCCGTCGCGGGCGACTGATCCAGCGGCTGCGACAACGACGTTGGCTGTGCGCCTATCGTCGCAGAACTGTCAGTCGGTACCATTTCAGGCTCGTCGGCCTGTGCGGTGAACAGTGGAGCAAACGTCACTGCCAGGCACAAACTCAGCGCTGACAACTGACGACCACGAATTTTCTTTAGCAACATCCCTTGCCCCCTGTTTTCTCACGACATGCCCATCACATTGGGGCTTTTCTTCATTATAGGTAGGCCAAAAACGGGTTGCCTTACCTTATGTAAAGAAGTTTAAAGATAAGGTAGCCGTAAGCACAAGTTAAGTGTACAAAAAAAAGCGGCGCTTATGCGCCGCTCATTGTAACAAAACGCCTCAGGAAGCGTCCGCCGTTCCCGGCAACGACTCCGGTGGTTGCGGTGCAAAACCACGCAACCCGACAACGTGTACATGTTCACTGTTCTGGAACACTTTACGCACCAGCTTATAGGTAGTGCCTTTTTCCGGGCTGATATTTTCTGGCGCGGCAATAATGAGCTGCATATCCAGACGATCGCACAGCTCAAACAGCGTCGCGATGGAGCGGGCGTCAAGACGCGCGGCTTCGTCAAGGAACAGCAGACGGCATGGGGAGATATCTTTACCACGCAGACGACGCGCTTCATCTTCCCAGCTCTGTACCACCATCACCAGAATCGACATACCTGTACCGATAGCTTCACCGGTAGACAGCGCACCGGACTCCGCACGCAGCCAACCGTCAGAACCACGGTTAACCTCAACTTCCATTTCCAGATAGTTGCGGTAATCCAGCAGCTCTTCGCCGATGGTTTGCGGCGTACGTTGCCCCATATCAATCTGCGGATTCAGGCGTTGATACAGTTTCGCCAGCGCCTCGGAGAAGGTCAGACGGTTGCTGTTGAACAGATCCTGATGCTGTTCATGCTGCTCAGACAACACATCCAGCAGCGTTGCATGCGCTTCGCGTACGTTCACGTTCAGACGCACGCTGTTTACCTGGCCAAACGACACGCTCTGCAGTCCCTGGTTCAGCTGGCGGATACGGTTCTGCTCGCGCTGAATGGTTTTGCGAATGATGTTCGCCACGCTGCGGGAGCTGATAGCCAGTTTCTGCTCGCGGGAGGTCAGCTCTTCCGTCAGGCGGCCCAGTTCTATTTCCATCTGTTCAATGGCTTCAACCGGATCGTCGGTACGGATGATGTCCTGACGAATACGTTCACGCAGATGCTGATAAACGGCAACGAAGAACTGAATTTTACGCTCAGGACGTTTCGGATCTTCTGACATGCGCAACACGTCACGCAGGTGTTCGTTGTCCGCCACCGCCAGACGCAGCGCACCCAATGCCTTATCCGACATGGAGCGCAGTTCATCCGCAGAGAGATACGCCAGCTCGCGACGGTGCAGACGACGTTCAACGTTATTGTCTTTCACCATGCGCATCACGGCGCACCAGCCCGCCTTCGCGGACACGACCTGCTCGCGCATTTCGTGATAATCGCGCTCCAGCTTGCGCAGGCGACGGGTCAGGTTATCCATTTCCGCTTCACAGAAGGTCAGCGCTTTTTCCAGCTGGTTGCGGCGCGCACGGTTATTGCTGAGCTGGCTGTGCAGTTCATCACGACGAATACGCGCTCGCTCTTCTGCACCGCTGTCGGCACGCACGCCGATATCCTGCAGCTCTTTTTGCAGATCGTTTAACAGCTCTTTCTTGGTGTCATAAGAACTTTTCAGTGAGGCCAGGACCTGGTTGTACTGACTCAACTGAGCCGCGTGGCTACGCATCGCTTCACGGGCACGGGTACGTTCCGCCTCTGCCTGCTCAAGGCGCTGGCGCAGCTTTTCATTCAGATCGCTGTTGCCGCTCAGCATTTCCGCCGAATCGGAGTAACCGAAGTGAGCACGACGCTGCACGACTTCCGTCAGGGCAAACGCCTGCTGACGCGCTTCGCGCTGCACCTGCTGAGACCAGGCATAATCTTCTTTTAACTGTTCAAACTGCTCCGGATCGCTTTGAAGAACGGAGACAACCGGCTCCAGTTTTGCCAGTTGATTGCCGTGCTGCTGCACGAAACGCGCCGCTTCCTGGGCTTCGTCCAGGCGTTCCTGGATTTCATCCACGCGATCGGCCAGCGTTTCGTCCGCCAGCAGGTTCAGACGCGGCAGAATGCGGTTAAGAGCGGCTACGCCCTCTTTCGCCTGTTCGAACTGAACACGGCTCTGTTGGTTGTCATTTTCATGGTTGGCAATCGCACGCTCCAGCTCACCCCGGCGGGTGTTGAGCTTGCGAATTTCCGCTTCAGGATCAGCGTCAAAGGCCACGGCCAGATGGCTGCCAATAAAGCGGCTGAAGGCCTGGTGCAGACGCTGGGTTTTCTGTACGTCAAACGACAGCGTCGCAAAACGTTCAGACAACGTTTCACGCTCGGCATGCAGGCTTTCAATGCGGCTTTCACGCGCAGCGCGGCCAAACAGGGGAAGTTCAGGGAAGCGTGAGTAACGCCACTGACGGTCAGCGATTTTCACCACGACCGCTTTTTCCAGCTCGTCAACGCTAAAGACGCTGTCATCGAATGACTGCGGATCTCCTTCGATCAGATAGAGATCTTCCGGGCAATCTTCCAGCCCGGCAAGCTGCTCAGAAATCAGCGACAGATCAGGAACCACAATCGCATTACGCGACGGGCCATACAGCGCAGAGAAGTACGGCGCATCATCCAGACCCACGTCGTCATAAATTTCGGACAGCAGTACGCCGCCAAAACGTTCCGCCAGGGTATTCAGGCGTGCATCTTCTGCGCCACCCGGCTGGCTTAAGCGTTCAATCTCTTCGTCGACGTCACGTTTACGTGCGCCGACTTCGTCACGCTCAACAATCGCTTCACGCTCTCGCTCCAGCAACTGCTGCAGATATTCGGTCACTTCCTGGCTGGATGCAAACTCAGCACCGCACTGCTCGCTGAGCTGGTTCAGGCTACTTTGGGCGGCAAGCCAGACTGGCGCACGCTGCAACAGCGTTTGCGAGCGGGACTGCAGCTGCTCCATCTCCTGGCGCAACGTCATTCGCTGTTCGCTGGCGCTGGAGACGGTGTCAGAAAGTGCCGCAATGCGCGCTTCCAGCTCCTGATGCAGCGCCTCGAGATCGTCGATGTTGTAGTGTTTACCCTGGCGCTTGCAGAATTCCGCCAGCAGACGCTCGGCTTCCTGCTGCTCGCGCAGGCGCTGTTCCAGCTCGTTCAGACGCATACGCAGCGGCTGAACCTGCTCGGCCAGATGGCGCTGGTTAACACCGTCGCGCAGCAGTTCACGGGCAACGTCCCACGCTTCGTTACGCGCCAGCGGGCCGTTAATCGATGCCACCAGTTGGTAAGCTTGCTCAAACTGACTGTGCGCCGTTTGTGCCACGCTCATTTTCTGATCGAGCGACAACAGTTTCTCGGTGGCTTCCTGTTCTTTCGCCTGGAAGGTATCCAGCCATTCGTCGGCGCTGTCCGGCGTTAAATCCGGCAGATGGCACAGCTCTTTCGCACGCTGTAGCGCCTGCAATGCCTGGGTGTACTGAATCGCGCGGGTCTGCTGCACGTCCAGCGCCTGCTGGTAATCTGCAAGCTGGCTTTTCAGCTCATCCACTTCCAGCTCAGCGGCTTCGGCGCGGGCTTCGTTCTCTTCCTGCATATCGGCGGCTTCGGCCACCACTTCATTTTGCTCTTCGAGACGAATTTGCAGCTCATCGAGATCTGCTTCGTAGCGCTCGATTTTTTCCTGCTGGCGCAGTGCGGTTTGCACCAGGTTCAGATGATCGCTGGCGGCCTGGTAATCCGCTTCCAGATCGCCCTCGGCACCGTTGTGCTCACCCAGCTCACGCGCCATTTCGACATGCTTATACTGCTCGGCCACCAGCTGTTTGCGCGAGGTAAACAGTTCACGGCGGTACTCTAAGGCCTTATCGAGATGAACCCGGCGCTCATTGGCGTGACGCATATAGTCCGCCGCCACATAGTTGGTGGCTTCGCTGATCAGGTGTTTAAACAGGTCGCGGTCGGACTGGGTAACGCGGATGGCTTCCAGCGTCATGCGGTTTTCACGCAGCGCGGCTTCCATGTCCTGGAACGCCTTACGCACGCCGCTGTTTTCCGGCAACAGGTAGTCACGCAGGGAACGGGTAATGGCGCTGGAGATACCGCCATACAGGGAGGCTTCAATCAGACGGTAGTATTTACTACGGTCAGAGGCGGTACGCAGACGACGAGCCACAATCCCCAGATCGAACATCAGGGAGTGATAGTCGGTGATCGAGTTAAACTGCTTAAACTGTACACCTTCAATGGTTTCGAGCTTGTCTTTCAGCTCCTGCAGCGTCAGCACGCGCGCCTGACGTTCGTTCAGGGTTTCAGTCAGCAGTGCCGTTGGCTGCATGGACGTTGGCAGCCCCTGGATCGCGAACGGTTTGATATCCACTTTACGGTCGCGACCTGCAACCTGTTGCAGACGCACGCCCACGACCACGCGCTGATGACGGGAGTTGATCACGTCCAGCACCGAATAACAAACGCCCGCTTTCAGCTTACCGTGCAGACCTTTATCGCGGGAGCCGCTTGTCGCCCCCGCTTCGGTGGTGTTACGGAAGTGCAGCAGCGTCAGATCGGGGATCAGCGCCGTAACAAATGCCGCCATTGTGGTGGATTTACCCGCACCGTTACCGCCGGAGAGCGTCGTCACCAGCTCATCCAGATCGAAGGTTCGGGCAAAGAAGCCGTTCCAGTTAATCAGCGTTAGTGAGCGAAATTTACCGCGTTCAATCATTACTCTTCCTCCCCGCTATCCGGCTGATTGTCTTCATGCTCATCATTGAGCTGCAAATGGTTTTCCACCGGCATCGCTTCCCCGTCGCGGATCATGCGCAGCTGCGCTTCACGCGCGTCGTCGCCCGCACGGACATCGGCACCGAAGCGGAAGACAGATTCCGTAATACGAAATTTGCTGCTGTCGTGACCCATAAACCAGACCATACCCAGACGGCGCAGACGGTTCAGAGAAGAGCGAACTTTTTCCTGTAGCTTCTGACGGTCAAGATCCGAGCCCGTTGAACGGTTGTTCACCAGCTTGAGCAACTTGTTCTCATCAGCCAGTGTTAACAGCTCATCGTAAAGCTCCTGCTGGGTGAAAATACCTTCATTCGCCAGACGCTCCGGGCTGAGATAGAGGTAGCACAAGATTTTGCCAACCATCATATCCAGTTCGGAGAGCACAGAACGCGGGATAAGCGTCGTGGAGCGTGGGCGCAGGTAGAAAAACCCTTCCGGCGCGCGGATAAGCTCAACGTTATAGCGTGCGTAAAACTCTTCCAGGTACTCCTGGAAGTCCATCAAAAAGGCGTGATTATCCAGCTCGTCAAGGCCAATGTGACGACCGGCACGCAGCTGGCTGTCCAGCGCCGGAAATAACGGATTCGCCAGCGCCTGTGCCAGCTTAAGTGGCATCACTTGTTCAATATTTGTCAATGACATGCGCCTGTACCTTGGCTCCGTAATCGTTAATCGGCTGCCACTTCGGCGGCAGTCCGGTGAAATCTGCTTGTGCGACCCCCAGGCGTACCGCCTGGTCTACAACAATGCGGGCAATGTCGAAGTGGCGCGCACGAGGATATTGCGCCAGATAGTCGCGCACCACGAGCCCAAGATCCAGAGGCACTTGTCTGGTTTTATAGACAGCGAGCTGTTCTTCGATCATGGCCGCAAGTTGCTCGCGAATTTCGTTAAATTCTTCGAATTCCAGATCCGGTGGCAGTTCACCGGTAACCTCTTCATCGCGCAGCGCCATCTCTTCGTCACGCATATCGAGCAGACGATCGGCATTGGCGTAGGTGAGCGCCCACGGTGCATCGAAATAGTTTTGTACCGACTGACGCAGACGCTGAGCAAAGACGCGATTTTTATCCATATCAATCGCGGTACGGATAAATTTGTGCACGTGGCGGTCATAGCCGATCCACAAGTCGATCGACTGCTGACCCCAGCTAATAATGCGATCGAGTTTGCTCTGCAAATCGAAGACCAGACGGTCGATAAAATGCAGGTCATCGTGCGCCAGAGTCGCATCCTGAATGCGCAGCAGGTTAGCCTGAAGCTTATCTCCCGCCGCCTCCAGCGTATCCTGCAGTTCTCGCAGCGTGCCGGAGGTTTCTGACAGTAACAGTTCACAGCTGGAAATGGCCGCACGCCAGTCTTTATTCAGCAGCTGCGCGATATCGTCTTTCACCTGTTGTTGCTGTTCGTCCATCAGACGCTGGGTCAGATCGATGCTGTCGAAGATCTCCGCCACCGAGTATTTCAGCGGCGCATAAACATTGCGGTGCCAGTGGAATTCATCACCGTTTTCATCCGCTGCATCGGCGGCACGCTTAAGTTCGCCCGCAACAATAGAGAGCTGCATGGACAGGCGCAGCGTGGAAAACTCGCGCTGGCGGATGTAGTAATCGGTAATGCCGATACCCAGTGGCGTCAGACGATAGATGGCGTTTCCTTCCGCCTGCTCGCTGGTAAAGCGGTTCAGCAGACGTTGACGCACCATATCGTTGATTGCGTTATTGGCACGCACGCTAATGGTTTCGCTGGTTTGCTCAAACGCATCACTGACATGGCGGAACGCGTCCACCAGTTCACCCTCGCTCATTTCGCCATCCAGCCGTTCGCCGTTCAGCGTGGCAACCGCCAGCAGGAAAGAGAGTCTGTCTACCGGCAGCGAGATGGAGAAATCGTTTTTCCTGGCCCAGGCAACCAGTTCGGGGACTGTCTGGGAAAATTCACTCATAGGTTATCCTTGCATCTGCGGCTTGTGCGCGGTGACGTGAATATAGCGGCCAAGGCTGACAAAAGGCTCCTGACGGCAATACCGCGTTTCTAATTCTGTTAAGGTGTCAAAACAGTCACGCTGTTTGTGTTTTTCACGCAGATAATCATGAAACACCCTGACGCCCGTCTTCCCGGTCACCTGCCAGCCAATCTCTTCCAGCCAGCCATAGACCTGCTGGGGATCGCGCGGGTAGTCCGGGGAAAGCGTGCGCTTTTTCTTTTTTGGCATCCCGACCTGAACATAATCGAAGTTACCCGCGACCATGTTGTGCATCAGGAAGCCGTTAGCATTGTAGAACATCAGCGACAACGTGCCGCCCGGGCGCAACATCGACCAGAGCGTCTGTAACACGCTTTGTGGATCGGCAACCCATTCCAGCACAGCATGAAACAATATCAGATCAACCTGGGTTTCCAAATGCTGTGCAATGTCCTGAGCGGCGCATTGTATAAAATGCATGTTGTCGCTCACACCTTTCTCTGCCGCCGCACGCGTCGCCCGCGCGACCATCTCGGCAGAAAGATCGCAAAGCGTGACGTGATGACCGCGCTGCGCCATTTTTATGGCCGTCTGCCCTTCACCGCCTCCGGCGTCCAGCACACGCAACGTTTGACCACCGAATGTAGCCAGGATGTTGTCCAGATCCTGCCAGAGGATCGTCTGACGTAGCTGCCCTTTCGTGGTGCCATAAATGTTGCGCGAAAATTTTTCCGCGATGTCATCAAAATTGCGATCCCGCATTGGGAGAGTTCCACTCGCTAACTGCAAAACCGCTATTTTGTCACACCCGAGCGGAGAATGAACCTCTCTGGTGTAATATCACTGACAATCGCCTGCTATATGGTTAAAAAAGGAACCAAAAAGGATGCTTTTTACCCTGAAGAAATACATTGGAGGGATGATGCTCCCCCTTCCACTGCTCCTGCTCCTCATCGCGCTGGGGCTGGGGCTGGTGTGGTTCAGTCGCTTTCAGAAAAGTGGCAAAATACTCATTACGCTGGGCTGGCTGGCGCTGTTGTTGCTGAGCCTGCAACCGGTCGCGGATGGCTTATTACGCCCGGTCGAAAATAAGTACCCGACATGGCAGGGAAATCAGAAAGTGGAGTACATTGTGGTGCTGGGCGGCGGGTACACCTGGGATCCGAACTGGGCACCCAGCTCAAACCTGATCGGCAATAGCCTGCCCCGGCTGAACGAAGGCATTCGCCTGTGGCTGGCCAATCCAGGATCAAAAATGATCTTCACCGGCGCGGCAGCAAAAACGAACCCCGTCAGTACGGCTGAAGCGGGTGCAAGAGTGGCTGAATCACTCGGGGTTCCGCGTGCCTCTATCATCACGCTGGATAGCCCAAAAGATACCGAAGAAGAAGCCGCAGCCGTGAAACAGGCGATCGGCGATGTCCCGTTTTTACTGGTAACGTCTGCCTCACACCTGCCAAGGGCAATGATTTTCTTTGAAAAACTTGGGCTTCATCCACTCCCCGCCCCTGCTAACCAGATGGCCATCGACGCACCGCTCAACCCGTGGGAACGGGCGATACCGTCCCCGATGTGGTTGATGCATAGCGATCGCGTCGGCTACGAGACGCTCGGACGCCTCTGGCAGTGGCTCAAAGGCACGTCAGGCGAGCCAGGGCAGGAGTGATTTTTTCGCAAGATCGAAGTTGGCGCGATTGAAACGGCCGGTATTCACCAGTTGCGCCACTTCATCCCAGAGCAGGTAGAGCCAGCGCCGCCAGAGGAACGCTTCCGCGACGGGCGCGCGCTGTAAATAATGCCACAGCAACCCCTCTGCTGACCCGCTGTCGCTCAACCGGAACAACTCATATTCACGCGGTGCCCAGAGCATAACCCCTGGCCCCAGCATTGCCAGCAGTTGGTCACTGCGGGAGTCTTTCAGCATGCTGCGCAGGGTAAAATTACCGTGTATCAGTACGCAGTTGTCGTTAAATCCGTCGAACAACGCCGGTAAACATTCGCGGGTACGAAACAGAATACGTTTGTCCTGCATCGTTAAACCGGTGTTGCTGAACTGATTGAGCGTCCCCCACAGCACTTCGACCCGCTGGCGATACCACAGCGGCCACAGGTTTTCCTGGGTGCTGTCGACTGGGCCAACCAGCCCACGACTGTCCTGCCGGTGCCAGGCGAGTAGTGCTTCAACAATCTGGTCTTTCAGCTGTTCCCAACGTTCTGGCGTACGCGCCGGAGCCTCAACGGACACCCCGCGTAAACGCTCAATCAACAGAACATCCGGACCGGGGTGTTCCTCATGCGTCATCACGCCGTAAACTGTCGGCATGCGGACTGTCCCTTCCCGTGCCAGCATCGAAATTTTCCAGGCGAGTTGTCTGGCGACACCCGGCGAGGTAAAACTTCGGGCCATCAGTGGCATCGGGTTTCCCTGACTGTCATACAACGACCAGAGTGCGGTATCTGCCTTTTCATTGACACACTCAACCCGGCTTAATTTCTCACCAAGTAAATGGCTAAGTTCGGCACGCAACTGTTCCATATGAGATTACCCCCATTAAGACTACTGCTTTTATAATGAGCGTGCAGACGGCAGATGTCACCCGGAAGAGATCAATTATGGATAAGAAAGGGGAAAAATAGCCAGGCGGGAGAACATCCCCCCAAAAGGAGGGATGCAGGCGTTATTAACGCAATTCTGCGCGAACACGCTCGAGATCGTCAGGGGTATCAACGCCCGTGCCAGGAACTTCCTGCGCCACTGCGACGTGGATTTTTTCGCCATACCAGAGCACGCGAAGCTGCTCCAGCATTTCGATATGTTCCAGCGGGCTGGGTGCCCAGGTAACATAACGACGAATAAAGCCTGCGCGATAACCGTAGATCCCAAGATGACGCAGGAACGTGTCGCCAATCGTTTCTTTGGACACGGCAAAGCGATCGCGATCCCACGGAATGGTGGCGCGGGAGAAATAGAGCGCATAACCCTCTGCGTCCATCACCACCTTCACGGCATTCGGGTTAAATGCTTCTTCCGCGTGATGAACAGGTACCGCGAGCGTAGCCATACCGACCTGACGCTGCGCCAGGTTTTCCGCCACCTGACGGATAATGACCGCCGGGATCATCGGCTCGTCGCCCTGCACGTTCACGATGACCGTATCATCGCTGAAACCGCATTTTTCGACCACTTCAGCCAGACGCTCAGTACCGGACTGGTGATCGGCGCGGGTCATGCATACTTCTCCGCCAGCCGCTTCAACCGCACGCGCGACGTCCGGGTGATCGGTTGCCACAATAACGCGGTCAGCACCGGATTCACGGGCACGCTCAAGCACATGCACAATCATCGGCTTACCGTTGATATCCACCAGCGGTTTACCCGGCAGGCGCGTTGACGCATAACGTGCCGGAATAATGACGACAAAACTCATGGTTTGCTCTCTTCTGCCACCAGGGAACGGGCTTCATTTTCCAGCAGGACCGGAATACCGTCACGCAGCGGGAAGGCCAGACTGTCCAGCTTGCAAATCAGCTCTTGTTTATCCTGGCTGTAGTAAAGTTTGCCGTTGCACACCGGGCAGGCAATAATTTCAAGTAAACGGTGATCCATAGTTCCTCCGTATGGGTAATCACTAAAGCTTAACACATTCCCTTTTCAGGGAGTGCCTGTTTCCCAGCCACTTCGACAGGTTGTAAATAACCCGTCTGGAACACGACCCAGCGTCACGTTGCTCGCCCCCTGCCAGAGCGCAAAGTCGCTAATGGCGGACGTTAACCCTTTTTCCAGGGCTGCCGTCACTTTTACCCCGTCTTCAAGATAGAGCGCGATAATTTCAAGCGTGCCGGTTTTACGGTGCATTTTGGCATCCATACGCCCCACCAGTTGCCCTTTATGCAGCAGAGGTAAAACGAAGTAACCGTACTGACGTTTTGGTGCGGGGGTGTAGCACTCCAGCCGGTAGCTGAAATCAAACAGCTGTTCGGCGCGTTTTCTGTCCCATACAACCGGATCGAAAGGCGACAACACCGCGCTGTGGGTAGCCTGAAGTTTTCCTTCCTGAGCCTGCGGCAACAGCGGAAGTAGATCCGTATGCAGCCACATATCACCCAGCGTTTCCACAGAAACGGGAACCACACACTGCTCGCGTTGCCACTTCTCGAGCAACGGCTTCAGCGCAGGCTGGCGAAGGCGATAGTAATCCGCCAGCCATTGTGGCCGGAAAATCCCCAGACTACGGGCGCTGTTTTCCAGCATGAGAGCTTCGGCAGTATCCTGGGTGAGCAGATCGCGTCGATCATCCCAGTGTGGCATTACACGGTGTGTCAGGTCATACACGCGCTGAAAATTACGTCGCTCAACCACCATCACTTTGCCTGATGTAAATAACCCTTCAAGATGACGTTTGTGCGGCTTCCACTCCCACCAGCCGCTCGCACCTTTTCGTGGATGTTCAAAATCAGCGGAGCGTACCGGGCCGTTTTCCTGAATATGCGCGATAAGCTGCTCAATTTCAGCCGCGTGCTCGTGCATCCATTCCTGGCGGTATTTCCAGCCCATCTTGTCCGGGGAGAGCATACGATGGCGAACCAGCGCAAAATCGCTACGCGGCAGGAAGCAGGCCTCGTGCGCCCAGTATTCCATGAGGTCGCCCTGGCTAAGCGCATTGTCCAGCCACTGTGGCTGATAATGTCCCAGACGACTAAACAGCACCAGATAAGGGCTACGCGCCACAATATTAATGGTGTCTATTTGCAGCAATGACATGCGTTGCACGGTAGAGAGGATATCGGCGGGTTGCGCACGGCGACGGGGCTTTTTAAGCAGCCCCTGCGCGGCAAGGTGAAGATTACGTGCAGCTGAAAGCGAGAGTTGCGGTAAAGACATGCGTTTTCCTGTCAGTCAAAGCGCCACCAGAACCGTGTAGGCTGTTAATGCACTAACGCAATCAGTTCCTTAAGCAATTGTTCCGGCTGCTCACCGCTGAGTTCAGCGTCAACCGGCAGATACCACCAGTTTTCTTTCGCAAAGGCGCGGCATTTCACCGCATCTTTTTCTGTCATGATCAGCGTCTGTCCGGGTACCGTCAGCGCATCCACCTGCTCTGCCACCAGCGCCTGATGGTCGGCCAGCGGCACACATTTATCCAGACGAGCACCGCACTGTTCCAGCGTCGAAAAGAAACGTGGTGGATGACCAATACCCGCCATCGCCACCAGCGCAGGCAATTGGGCGACGGCCTGGCGTTCTCCGGTCAACAGGTTCACCGCCATTCCCGGGTGAAGATGCATCGGGATTTCACCCGACTTTGCAACGCCTCCGTTAACAATCACCGCATCAACGGAGCGCAGACGCGAAGCGCGTTCACGCATTGGCCCGGCGGGCAGCCACCAGCCGTTACCGAAACGGCGAACCCCGTCGATCACCACAATCTCTTTATCACGCGCCAGGGCGTAATGCTGCAGGCCATCGTCAGTGATAATTATTTGTACTTCATGTTCAGCAAGAAGCGCCTGAACAGCGTCGCTGCGCAGCGGAGAGACCGCCACCGGCGCGCCGGTACGTTGGTAAATCAATACCGGTTCATCCCCCGCTTCGGCGGTGGTTGTTTCCTCCGCCAGCAGCAGTGGGTATCGCGCCGCTTTACCACCATACCCACGCGAGACAACACCCGGGCGGATACCGCGTTTTTGCAATTGTTCGACGAGCCAGATCACCACCGGCGTTTTACCGTTGCCGCCGGCCGTAAGATTACCCACAACCACAACCGGAACCGGTGCGCGCCAGGCACGCTTGATCCCCAGACGGTAAAGCTGACGAATGATGCCGCTCACCAGGCCGTACAGCCACGAGAGCGGCAAAAGCAGCAGCCACAGCGGGGATTCACCGGACCAGATGCGTGCAATCATTGGCCGAACTGCATCTTGTGAAGCTGGGCGTAAACGCCACGGTGTTCCAGCAAATCAGCATGGCTTCCGCGTTCGACAATCACGCCATCTTCAACCACGACGATTTCATCAGCCTGTTCGATCGTCGACAAACGGTGCGCAATCACCAGCGAGGTACGGTTCTTTTGCAGTTCATCCAGCGCCGACTGAATGGCACGTTCAGATTCCGTATCCAGTGCAGAGGTCGCTTCGTCCAGAATCAGGATTGGGCTATCACGCAGCAGAGCACGGGCAATGGCGATACGCTGACGCTGGCCGCCGGAGAGCAGTACACCGTTCTCACCAATGATCGTATCCAGGCCGTTATCCATCTTATTGATAAAGTCCATCGCATACGCCATGCGAGCGGCATTCTCAATCTGTTCGCGGCTGTACTCTTCGGTACGCGCATAGGCGATGTTGTTCGCGACCGTATCGTTGAACAGATGCACGTTCTGAGATACCAACGCAACCTGGTTACGCAGCGACTGCAGGGTGTACTCCCGCAGGTCGTGACCATCTAACAGGATCTCACCTTCGTTAATGTCGTAGAAACGGGTGATCAGGCTGGCAATGGTGGATTTACCTGAGCCGGAACGCCCCACCAGGGCAACGGTTTTACCCGCCGGAATGGTCAGGTTGATATTACGCAAGGCGGGTGTTTCGCGGCCAGGATAGCTGAAGGTCACATTACAGAACTCAACATCCCCACGGGCACGCTCAATCACACGTTTACCTTCGTCTTTCTCCTGTTCGGAATCCAGAATGCTGAACAGGGTCTGACAAGCTGCCATCCCACGCTGGAACTGGGCGTTAACGTTAGTCAGCGACTTAAGCGGACGCATCAGCGCAATCATGGATGAGAAGACAACGGTGATAGTCCCCGCCGTCAGGGTCTCCATGACGCTCGGGAAGCTCGCCGCATACAGAACAAACGCCAGAGCCAGAGAAGCAATCAGCTGAATCACCGGGTCAGAGATGGAAGAGGCCGAAACCATTTTCATCCCCTGCAGACGCATTTTGTTGCTGACCTTATCAAAGCGGTGGGTTTCGACTTCCTGGCCGCCGAAAATCAACACTTCTTTATGCCCTTTCAGCATCTGTTCAGCGCTGGTGGTCACCTGCCCCATTGTGTTCTGCATATTCTTACTGATGTTGCGAAAACGCTTCGAGACAACGCGAATAGCAATAGAAACAACCGGTGCCAGCACGATAAGGATGATTGACAGCTGCCAGCTGTAATAGAACATCATCGCGAACAAACCGATAATTGATGCCCCTTCACGCACAACGGTAATCAGCGCACTGGAGGACGATGAGGCCACCTGCTCTGAGTCATACGTGATACGAGACAGCAATGTCCCGGTCGATTGCTTATCAAAGAAAGAGACCGGCATGCCCATCATGTGACTGAACAGACGACGGCGCATGGTCATAACCACTTTTCCTGATACCCAGGAGATACAGTAACTGGAAATATAGCTGGTGATACCGCGTAAGATCATCAGTCCGATAACCACCAGAGGCATCCATAGCAACACTGAGCGATCCGTTTTACCAAAACCGTCGTCCAGTAACGGTTTAAGAAGCGATAGCATAAAAGTATCGCTGGCTGCGTTGAGGATTAACGCTACACCCGCCACGATCAAGCCTGGTTTAAAAGGTGCAATCATCGGCCAGAGTCGGCGGAATGTTTGCCACGTGGAGAGATCTTTGTCGTTATGCATTCAAAAAACCAGCATTTGTTGAAATAGCCGCATATTCTACCCGTTATCTACGGGCGCGCCAAACCACTGATGATACCAACGTGGTAAATATTGATCTCGCAAACGTCGGATTTGCCAGTCATGTTGTGAAAAAGTCACAGATATTTGTCCAGATTGGGGTGTATCGTACCAAATATAGCCCTCTTTTCTGTAACGTCTGACCACTTTGCCTGACGGAAATCGCCACGCGTTATAACGTGCTGCCGAGGCCAGCGCGATTTTTCCTTCCACCCGCTGTACCAGGGGGGCTGATGAAGACGTATTACTGCCATGATGGGGTACCTGAATGAGTGTTGATGCAAGATAACGCCAGCGGTGACTAAGCATCGTAAGTTCAGCCTCTGCCTCAATATCACCGGTCAGTAGCACGCTTTGTTCACCATCATCAATTTTAACCACGCAAGAACGCTTATTGCCTTTAGCAGACAGGTTTTCAGGTGGCCAGTGGACGGTGAATGTTAACCCCTGCCACTGCCATTGCTGCCCACGAAAACACGGAAGATGCCCCACCCAGCGTAATGAACTTCTTACCCACAAATCGGGCCATGTCTTTTGCAACGACGCCAGCCCTCCGGCGTGGTCGAGATGCTCGTGACTCAGAATGATGCCTTCAGGCCGCAGGTGGTGCCAGCGAAGCCAGGGAACGAGCAGTTGTTGTGCGCTATCACCACCTGGCCAGGCCAGACCGGTATCATATAAAATCGCTTTACCCTGCCGTTCAATAACCATTGCCAGCCCCTGCCCCACATCCAGCATATGCAACGTCCAGCTATCGGTTTTAACCGTTCGCCAGAAAGGGAATGCCAGCATCAGTGTTCCTGCCATGCAAACTGCCGAAACCGTTTTCCAGGCACAAAAACGCCAGCCGAT
The DNA here is from genome assembly GCF_043945575.1 of Enterobacter cloacae complex sp. 2024EL-00214. NCBI lineage: Bacteria > Pseudomonadati > Pseudomonadota > Gammaproteobacteria > Enterobacterales > Enterobacteriaceae > Enterobacter > Enterobacter cloacae complex sp. 2024EL-00214. Next base: position 20,989 of record NZ_JBIMRC010000017.1, read on the forward strand.
CAGAGCAAGCCAGGGCAGCAATGTCAGGTATTGCCAGCGTTCATCAACATTCTGCCAGCCATCCGGTAAACGCATCAGCAACCAGAACAATCCTTCCAGAGATTTATCTGCCGCAAACCAGATGGCCGTTTCCAGTGACGACAGCGGGAGCAAATGTAGCAACATACCGGCCAGGATCAACGGAACAGAGATAAACGTGACCAGAGGAACGGCAAAGAGATTCGCCACCAGAGAAGAGATGCTGAAACCATGAAAAATCAACACCTGTAATGGCAGGAGCAACAATAGCATTCCGACCTGTAAATAGATCATATTCACCAGCGGTCGTATATGGCCAAACCAGTGCCAGCGCGGAAGTGGCAGCCACTGATACCAGAAAATCAATGCCGCCACGGCAAAGGCTGACAAGGCCAGGCTTTGCGAAAGTACGGCTAAAGGATCGAAGATCAGAATCGCTGCCACGCAGCAAAACCAGACTTGCCAGGGGGTCCAGCGACGGGCGCTTATCCGCAAGGCCGCCAGCACCGCAAGCGAGATGACGGTGCGCAGTGCAGGTGGTTGCAATCCGGTGAGCCATGCATAAAAGGCCGCAAAGAACAGTCCGCCCAGAACGGGCATCTGCCAGTAAACCCAGTTGCACGGCAAGAAAAACTGGATACCCCGGACAAGTAACCAGGCGATGGATGCCGCCAGCGCAATATGCAGGCCCGAAATCGCCATCAGATGCAGTGTGCCTGTTTCACGCATCAGGTTTTTTATTTCTCGCGGTACATCCAGGCGCTCCCCCATTCCCAGCCCCAGGATCACCGCTCCCCACGGATATGAAGACAACGTATTTTGCAGTGACATCAGATATCGGGCACGCAGGCTGCAGCGATCGTCGACAATTTCAGCCTGAGTAAACCGGCCGCTCAGCGTTTGATGTCGGGCAAAAGCGCTTTGTTGCGCATCATAACCGCCGTCGTTTAGCTCACCGTGTACTGCCCTGAGGTGCAGCGTCATGGCCCAGCGCTGACCAGCACACACCTTTTGCGGCAGGTAATTGCCATACAGCATTACCCCCGTGGAAGCACTCCAGCGTTTGCCGTTGAGAGTCACAATCTTCCCCTGATGCGTCATTGCCCCATCGGTGGCCGTAATCTCTACCACTGCCCGCTGTACACCCGTGGTTAAATGCTGCATCGGCCATACGCTTTCTTGCGCAGCAAGAATACCCCAGACGCAAAATAACAACCCAATACCGACAAACCTCAGCTCAACTTTTCGCTGGATAGCCAGCACTATTCCGCCAGCAATCATTATCCAGACGATATGGCGTGCTGGCAGTTCAGGTAGCCAGAGTAACGGGACTATCGCCAGAATGGCGCACACACTAATAACGGGAATTCCCATTGCTACCTCCCTGTTTCAGGGCGGCAGTATGTAAGCAGGCAGGGAAAGCGTCAGTGGGAAAAAATACGGGTTACAGCAGACGCTGTAATGTTTTTAACGGGTTGCAGAAAAGCGAAGCTGAAATTGCGGCGCATCTTCAGAATGAAAATGAGACAGACAAAAAAAGCACCCGCAGGTGCTTTCTCTTTTAACCCAGTTTACACCTGACGGTTAAACTCAGTTGCCGTAAATATTGGCGCGATCGCGCAGTTCTTTACCCGGCTTAAAGTGTGGAACGTACTTGCCTTCCAGCTCGACTTTATCGCCAGTCTTCGGGTTACGCCCGGTACGTGGAGCACGATAGTGCAGAGAAAAACTACCGAAACCGCGGATTTCAATGCGCTCGCCCTGGGCAAGAGTGGTGGCCATATGCTCCAGCATCTCTTTTACGGCATCTTCCACTGCTTTTGCAGGGATGTGCGGTTGCTGACTGGCAAGTCTTTCAATCAATTCTGACTTGGTCATGATTCCTCCGGTTCCTTTCAAACCAATTAGCTGAACAGCTCATTAAACAAGGGCGGCCGTAGCCGCCCTTTGTTATTGATTACAGGACGAATCCTGCAATCTGTCAAGTCTGCTCCTCATCCTTATCGCTGTAAATGCGTTACAGCTCAAATGATGTTGAGAACTTGATATTACTCGCCTTTAGCTGCTTTGAAAGCTTCAGCCATTGCGTTGTTAGAGAAGTTTGCATCTTCCTGTTTGTTAACAGTTGCGATTGCATCTTTCTCATCAGCTTCGTCTTTAGCACGAACAGACAGGCTGATTGCACGGTTCTTACGGTCAACACCGGTGAACTTAGCTTCAACGTCGTCGCCAACGCTCAGAACCAGAGTTGCATCTTCAACGCGGTCACGTGAAGCTTCAGAAGCGCGCAGGTAACCTTCAACGCCGTCAGCCAGTTCTACGGTTGCGCCTTTAGCGTCAACTGCAGTCACTTTACCGTTTACGATTGCGCCTTTCTTGTTCAGTGCAACCCAGTTGTTGAACGGATCTTCTGCGAGCTGTTTAACGCCCAGGGAGATACGTTCACGCTCTGCGTCAACCTGCAGAACAACTGCAGCGATTTCGTCGCCTTTTTTGTATTCACGAACTGCTTCTTCGCCTGCAACGTTCCAGGAGATGTCAGACAGGTGAACCAGGCCGTCGATGCCGCCGTCCAGGCCGATGAAGATACCGAAGTCAGTGATAGACTTGATTTTACCTTCAACACGGTCACCCTTGTTGTGGGTTTCCGCGAACTGCTGCCATGGGTTGTTTTTGCACTGTTTCAGGCCCAGGGAGATACGACGACGTTCTTCGTCGATATCCAGAACCATCACTTCCACTACATCACCAACGTTAACAACTTTGGATGGGTGGATGTTTTTGTTGGTCCAGTCCATTTCGGAAACGTGTACCAGACCTTCAACGCCTTCTTCGATTTCAACGAAGCAGCCGTAGTCAGTCAGGTTGGTAACGCGACCAGTCAGTTTAGTACCTTCTGGGTAACGCTTAGCGATAGCAACCCATGGATCTTCGCCCAGCTGTTTCAGGCCGAGGGATACACGAGTACGTTCGCGGTCGAACTTCAGCACTTTAACAGTGATTTCGTCGCCAACGTTCACGATTTCGCTTGGGTGCTTAACGCGTTTCCACGCCATGTCGGTGATGTGCAGCAGGCCATCAACGCCACCCAGGTCAACGAATGCGCCGTAGTCAGTGAGGTTCTTAACGATACCTTTGACTTCCATGCCTTCCTGCAGGTTTTCCAGCAGCTGATCGCGTTCTGCGCTGTTTTCGGATTCGATAACGGCACGACGGGATACAACAACGTTGTTACGCTTCTGGTCCAGCTTGATTACTTTGAACTCAAGCTCTTTGCCTTCCAGGTGCAGGGTGTCACGAACTGGACGAACGTCTACCAGTGAACCTGGCAGGAACGCACGAATACCATTCAGCTCAACAGTGAAGCCGCCTTTAACTTTGCCGTTGATAACACCGACCACAGTTTCAGCTTCTTCGTAAGCTTTTTCCAGCGTGATCCAGGCTTCGTGACGCTTAGCTTTTTCACGGGACAGCAGGGTTTCACCGAAGCCGTCTTCCACTGCATCCAGTGCAACGTCAACTTCGTCACCAACCTGGATTTCCAGCTCGCCCTGGGCGTTTTTGAACTGCTCTGCCGGAATGGCGGACTCAGATTTCAGACCGGCGTCAACCAGTACTACGTCTTTGTCGATAGCAACAACAACACCACGAACGATGGAACCCGGACGGGTTTCGATTTCTTTTAAGGATTCTTCAAACAGTTGAGCAAAAGATTCAGTCATGTTTAATCTTCAGGTTAATATTAACGTCCACCTGGCTCCGTGCCGGATGGGGTTGTTTCACATACCCGCCGTCAATCCATTGCAGCGGGGGTACTGCTAAATCGGTCGCGATTACGCGAGTGCCAGTTTTTGGCGCGCATATTGTAGCGCTTTTTCAATCACTTGCTCAATAGTTAAACTGGTTGAATCCAGCACTAATGCATCTTCAGCAGGAACAAGTGGAGCGACAGCGCGGTTACGGTCGCGATCGTCGCGCTCTTTTATCTCGGACAAAAGGCGATCAAAGTTAACACTAAACCCCTTCTCCTGCAACTGAAGCATGCGCCGTTGAGCACGTTCTTCCGAGGAGGCGTCAAGGAAAATTTTTACTGGTGCATCAGGGAAGACCACGGTTCCCATATCACGTCCGTCGGCGATCAAACCCGGGGCTTCACGGAATCCACGCTGGCGACGTAAAAGTGCCTCACGAACACGCGGGAACGCTGCCACCTGGGAAGCCGCGTTAGCAACTTCCTGGGTACGAATTTCGCCACTGACGTCTTCCCCTTCCAGGATCACTTCGAGGTTACCGTCGGTCGAGACAAAACGCACATCCAGATGCGCAGCCAGCGGTACCAGTGCCTCTTCAGACGCAACATCAACGTGGTGATGCAGCGCAGCCAGAGCCAGCACGCGATAGATTGCTCCCGAATCTAAAAGATGCCATTGCAATGCTTCCGCCATCGCTTTGCACAGAGTACCTTTCCCTGCGCCACTAGGCCCATCAATGGTGATTACCGGGGCAACTGCCGTCATCTTTTTCTCCTTAATTAAGGCATACCGTTAACATGAACGCCGCGCATTATACGCGCCAACGTGTGCAACTGTTACCCTTGCGTGCAAATTACGGAATGATTGAAGCAGAGTGTAGAAGAAACGGGCGAGGATGAACGTCAGAAAGCGTAAGGAAATGCCGCATCGGGTGATGCGGCAGGGATCCATCAGGCCAGCGTGCTAATACGCGCCAACTGCTCGAAATAGTCCGGGAAGGTTTTTGCCGTACATTTCGGATCGAGGATGGTCACTGGCGTGTCGGACAGCGCCACCAGCGAGAAACACATTGCCATACGGTGATCGTTATAAGTGCCGATTTCCGCGAACTGCAGTTTTGTCGGAGGCGTGACGCGAATGTAGTCTTCGCCCTCTTCCACTTCAGCACCAACTTTACGCAACTCGGTTGCCATCGCGAACAGGCGGTCAGTCTCTTTTACGCGCCAGTTGTAAATGTTACGCAACGTCGTGGTCCCTTTCGCGAACAGCGCAGCCGTCGCAATGGTCATCGCCGCATCCGGGATATGGTTCATGTCCATATCGATGGCATTCAGCTCGCCGTGAGTACAGGAGATAAAGTCATCGCCCCAGGTGACGACAGCACCCATTTTCTCCAGCACATCCGCAAAGCGGATATCGCCCTGTACGCTATTACGGCCAATACCGGTCACTTTTACCGTACCGCCTTTAATCGCACCGGCCGCCAGGAAGTAGGACGCCGAAGAGGCATCGCCTTCAACAAGGTAGTGACCCGGAGACTGGTACTGCTGCGCACCGCGAACCACAAAGCGCTGATAAGACTGGTTTTCAACCTCAACACCGAAGGTTTTCATCAGGTGCAGCGTGATATCAATGTACGGCTTAGATACCAGATCACCTTTAATGGTGATGACCGTATCCTGCGGAGCCAGCGGTGCGGTCATCAGCAGTGCGGTCAGGAACTGGCTGGAGACGCTTCCGTCAACCTCAACGTTACCGCCGGTAAAGCCACCACGCAGACGTAACGGTGGATAATTTTCCTGCTCCAGATACGTAATTTGTGCGCCGCCCTGACGCAGGGCATCCACCAGGTGACCGATTGGACGCTCTTTCATGCGCGGCTCGCCGGTCAGCACAATGTTGTTACTGCCCAGACACAAGGCAGCCGCCAGCGGACGCATCGCCGTTCCGGCGTTGCCCAGGAACAGTTCAAGCTCTTCAGCCGAACGCAATGCACCGCCGTTGCCGGTCACTTCGCAACGGGTACGATCGTCAGACAGCGTGTAATGAACTCCCAACGCTTTCAGCGCATTGAGCATATGGCGTACGTCATCGCTGTCCAGCAGATTCGTGAGGACGGTGGTGCCGTTTGCCAGAGCTGCCAGCAGCAGAGCGCGGTTCGAGACACTTTTTGAACCAGGCAGATTAATGGTGCCATCTACCCGCGCGATAGGTTGTAACGTCAGGGATTCCATGAAACTTAACTCTCAACTCGACATAATAAAAACCCCGCAGCACAAACTGCGGGGGTGAAAACAGCGCAATTAACCGTGACGACGTTCGAAGTCGACCATGAAGTCGGTCAGTGCTTTTACGCCTTCCAGCGGCATGGCGTTATAGATAGAGGCGCGCATACCCCCTACCACGCGGTGGCCTTTCAGCGCATGCAGGCCCGCTGCAAACGACTCTTCCAGGAAGACTTTATCCAGATTGCTGTCTGCCAGCTGGAACGGCACGTTCATGCGGGAACGGTTCGTTTTCGCCACGTCGTTGCGGTAGAAATCACTCTTATCAATCACACCGTACAGCAGTTCCGCTTTTTGCTGGTTGATCTTGTCCATCTGCGCCACACCGCCGTTTTGCTTCAGCCATTTAAAGACCAGGCCCGCCAGATACCAGGCAAACGTCGGTGGGGTGTTGAACATGGAGTCGTTATCGTTCAGCACGGTGTAATCCAGAATCGACGGGCACGCAGTGTGTGCTTTGCCCAGCAGATCTTCACGCACAATGACCAGCGTCAAACCTGCCGGACCAATGTTTTTCTGTGCACCGGCGTAGATCACACCGTAGCGGCTCACATCAATTGGCGCGGAGAGAATGGTGGAGGAGAAATCGGCTGCCACCACCACATCTTTGCCAAAATTCGGCGTTTCATCGATGGCAATACCGTCGATGGTTTCGTTCGGGCAATAGTGCAGATAGGCTGCGTTATCAGAAAGCTGCCACTCGCTCATTGGCTTCACGGCACGCAGGCCATCAACGGTAATTTTGCCGTCAATAACATGTGGCGAGCAGTATTTTTTGGCTTCTTTCACTGCGCTTGCAGCCCAGTAGCCAGCGTCAACATAGTCAGCGGTCGTTTTGCCGCCCAGAATATTCAGCGGAACGCCAGCAAACTGACCGCGTCCACCGCCGTGGCAGAACAATACTTTGTAGTTCGAGGGAATATTCAGCAGATCGCGAAAATCCTTTTCTGCCTCTTCCGCCACCTGAATAAACTCTTTACCACGGTGGCTGATTTCCATCACCGATGTACCAAGACCGTTCCAGTCACAAAGTTCCTGTTGAGCCTGTTTAAGCACGTCTGCCGGTAACATCGCCGGACCTGAACTGAAATTAAAGACTTGAGCCATTTCCCCTCACCACGCTAAAAGCCATAAGTTATAACTGTGGATATCGGTTTTATCATTCAGTGACACGCGCCGCAATGTCTAAAACTTATGACCGGCGAAATGTGTCTGTCGTCACACAATACAATCTGCCACCTTGCTGTCACAAAACCGATAAAATGGCTGCCAGGTGATCGATTTGCCCCGGCTAACCTTCGTCCATCCTGGATTCACGCGGCGTGGACATTATTGATTGTTCTTCTGCCCTATAGCCCTGCCTTTTATTTTCGCCGAAGATAGCACCTGTCATGCAAAACCCGTATCATTGCGCGCTTTACGTACGATAAAAGTGAACGCCATGACTCAAACGTTTATCCCCGGCAAAGACGCCGCTCTGGAAGATTCCATCGCTCGCTTCCAGCAGAAACTGACCGACCTGGGCTTTAATATCGAAGAAGCCTCCTGGCTGAACCCGGTGCCTCACGTCTGGTCTGTGCATATCCGCGATAAAGACTGTGCACTGTGCTTTACCAACGGTAAGGGCGCGACGAAAAAAGCGGCTCTGGCCTCTGCGTTGGGTGAGTATTTTGAACGTCTGTCGACCAACTATTTCTTCGCCGACTTCTGGCTGGGTGAAACCGTCGCAAAAGGCCCGTTCGTTCACTATCCAAATGAAAAATGGTTCCCGCTGACCGAAGACGACGAACTGCCAGCAGGCATTCTGGATGCACGTCTGCGCGCGTTCTACGATCCGGAAAACGAACTGACCGCCAGCATGTTGATTGACCTGCAGTCCGGCAATGAGGAACGTGGTATTTGCGCCCTGCCGTTTACCCGCCAGTCCGATGACCAGACCGTCTATATCCCAATGAATATCGTCGGCAACTTGTACGTGTCTAACGGCATGTCTGCCGGTAACACCCGCAACGAAGCGCGCGTGCAGGGTCTGTCTGAAGTCTTCGAACGCCACATTAAAAACCGCATTATTGCCGAGTCTATCAGCCTGCCTGAAATCCCGGCTGACGTCCTGGCACGCTATCCGGGCGTGGTAGAGTCCATCGCTAAGCTGGAAGCGGAAGGTTTCCCAATCTTTGCCTATGACGGCTCTTTGGGCGGTAAATATCCGGTTATCTGTGTGGTGCTGTTCAACCCGGCTAACGGAACCTGCTTTGCTTCCTTCGGTGCACACCCGGACTTCGGCGTAGCGCTGGAGCGTACCGTGACCGAGCTGCTGCAGGGTCGCAGTCTGAAAGATCTCGACGTGTTTACCCCACCAACGTTTGACGACGAAGAAGTGGCCGAGCACACCAACCTCGAGACGCATTTCATCGACTCCAGCGGTTTGATCTCCTGGGATATGTTTAAGCAGGACGCGGACTACCCGTTCGTGGATTGGAGCTTCGCCGGTACCACTGAAGAAGAGTTCGCCACCCTGATGGCTATCTTCGACGCAGAAGATCAGGAAGTCTATATTGCTGACTACGAGCACCTGAGCGTCTACGCATGCCGCATTATTGTTCCAGGCATGTCCGACATTTATCCGGCGGAAGATCTGTGGCTGGCAAACAACAGCATGGGCGCACATCTGCGTGAAACGCTGCTGGCCTTGCCGGGCAGCGAGTGGGAAAAAGAAGATTATCTGAACCTGATCGCCCAGCTGGACGATGAAGGTCACGATGACTTTACCCGCGTACGCGAACTGCTGGGTCTGGCGACCGGTAAAGACAACGGTTGGTATACCCTGCGCATTGGCGAGCTGAAAGCGATGCTGGCGCTGGCTGGTGGCGACCTGGATCAGGCGCTGGCCTGGACCGAGTGGACAATGGAGTTTAACCAGTCCGTCTTCTCTGCCGAGCGCACCAACTACTACCGTTGCCTGCAAACCCTGCTGCTGCTTGCGCAGGAAGAAGATCGTCAGCCACTGCAATATCTGAATGCATTCGTGCGTATGTACGGTGCAGAAGCGGTGGAAGCAGCCAGCGCGGCGCTGAGTGGTGAAGAGCCGTTCTACGGACTTCAGGCTGTTGATAACGATCTGAAAGCCTTCCTGGCGCATCAGTCGCTGTTGAATGCTTATGAGAAACTGCAGAAAGCTAAAGCGACTTACTGGTCAAAATAAGCGCACATAACATGAGTAGCAGTAGGCGTATTCAATCGTCTGGGCTATATTACGGGGCGATTTCATTGCCCCGTTTTTTATTTTATTCGGCAATGACTGTTAATTGTAATAATAAAGTTAAACACGGGTAAATATAATAATGCTTACCCGGGTTTTGCTGTTACTTTTTATGGTAAATACTCCATTTTAATTAACTGTCCAGGAGATGGTCGAACGAAAAAATTCAACTCTTTTCATAACTTTTAAAATTTATTTTTATACGGATAATCAAATACTTACTCCGCATTTGTTGTAAAACCATACGCATTGCGGGCCTATAAGCCAGGCGAGATATGATCTATATCAATTTCTCTTCTATAATGCTTTGTTAGTATCTCGTCGCCGACTTAATAAAGAGAGAGTTAGTGTGAAAGCTGACAACCCTTTTGATCTATTACTCCCAGCTGCGATGGCCAAAGTTGCCGAAGAAGCGGGTGTCTATAAAGCAACGAAACATCCGATGAAGACGTTCTATCTGGCGATCACGGCCGGTGTGTTCATCTCTATCGCTTTCGTCTTCTACATCACTGCGACCACCGGTACTGCCGCGATGCCTTTCGGCATGGCCAAGCTGGTTGGCGGTATTTGCTTCTCACTGGGTCTGATTCTTTGCGTGATCTGCGGTGCCGACCTCTTCACCTCAACGGTGCTGATTGTGGTGGCGAAAGCCAGCGGAAGAATTACCTGGGGCCAACTGGCGCGCAACTGGCTTAACGTCTATGTTGGTAACCTGATTGGTTGTCTGCTCTTTGTTCTGTTGATGTGGCTCTCTGGCGAGTACATGACCGCCAACGGCGGCTGGGGACTCAACGTCCTGCAAACCGCTGACCACAAAATGCACCATACATTTATCGAAGCTGTTGCTCTCGGCATCCTCGCAAACCTGATGGTCTGCCTGGCGGTCTGGATGAGCTACTCTGGTCGTAGCCTGATGGATAAAGCCATGATTATGGTTCTGCCGGTTGCGATGTTTGTTGCCAGCGGCTTTGAGCACAGTATCGCAAACATGTTTATGATCCCGATGGGTATTGTAATCCGCAACTTTGCGAGCCCGGAGTTCTGGACTGCAGTTGGGTCAACTCCGGAAAGTTTCTCTCACCTGACTATTATGAATTTCATTACTGATAACCTGATCCCTGTCACTATCGGGAACATTATCGGTGGGGGTCTGTTAGTTGGGTTGACATACTGGGTCATTTACCTGCGTGGCGACGACCATCATTGATGGTTATCTCAGGCAGTAAATAAAAAATCCACTTAAGAAGGTAGGTGTTACATGTCCGAGCTTAATGAAAAGTTAGCCACAGCCTGGGAAGGTTTTACTAAAGGTGACTGGCAGAATGAAGTAAACGTCCGTGACTTCATTCAGAAAAACTACACCCCGTATGAAGGTGACGAATCCTTCCTGGCTGGCGCAACTGACGCGACCACCAAGCTGTGGGACAAGGTAATGGAAGGCGTTAAACTGGAAAACCGCACTCACGCGCCAGTTGATTTCGACACTTCCGTTGCTTCCACCATCACTTCTCACGATGCTGGTTACATCAACAAAGCCCTTGAGAAAATCGTTGGTCTGCAAACTGAAGCGCCACTGAAACGTGCAATCATCCCGTTCGGTGGTATCAAAATGGTTGAAGGTTCCTGCAAAGCGTATAACCGCGAGCTGGACCCAATGCTGAAAAAAATCTTCAGCGAATACCGCAAAACCCACAACCAGGGTGTATTCGATGTTTATACCAAAGACATTCTGAACTGCCGTAAATCTGGCGTTCTGACTGGTCTGCCAGATGCGTATGGCCGTGGCCGTATCATCGGTGACTACCGTCGTGTTGCACTGTACGGTATCGACTTCCTGCTGAAAGACAAATACGCTCAGTTCGTTTCCCTGCAGTCTGACCTGGAAAACGGCGTAAACCTGGAAGCCACTATCCGTCTGCGTGAAGAAATCGCTGAACAGCACCGTGCGCTGGGTCAGATCAAAGAGATGGCTGCTAAATATGGCTGCGATATCTCTGGTCCTGCTACCAACGCTCAGGAAGCTATCCAGTGGACTTACTTCGGCTACCTGGCTGCTGTTAAGTCTCAGAACGGTGCAGCAATGTCCTTCGGTCGCGTATCCACCTTCCTGGACGCTTACATCGAACGTGACATCAAAGCAGGCAAAATCACAGAACAAGACGCTCAGGAAATGATTGACCACCTGGTCATGAAACTGCGTATGGTTCGCTTCCTGCGTACGCCTGAATATGATGAACTGTTCTCTGGTGACCCAATCTGGGCAACTGAGTCTATCGGTGGTATGGGCGTTGATGGCCGTACTCTGGTTACCAAAAACAGCTTCCGCTTCCTGAACACCCTGTACACCATGGGTCCTTCTCCGGAGCCGAACATCACCGTTCTGTGGTCTGAAAAACTGCCTCTGAACTTCAAGAAATTCGCCGCTAAAGTGTCCATCGACACCTCTTCTCTGCAGTACGAGAACGATGACCTGATGCGTCCGGACTTCAACAACGATGACTACGCTATCGCTTGCTGCGTAAGCCCAATGATCGTTGGTAAACAAATGCAGTTCTTCGGTGCGCGTGCAAACCTGGCGAAAACCATGCTGTACGCAATCAACGGCGGCGTTGATGAAAAACTGAAAATGCAGGTTGGTCCTAAGTCTGAACCAATCAAAGGCGACGTGCTGAAGTTCGACGAAGTGATGGACCGTATGGATCACTTCATGGACTGGCTGGCTAAACAGTATGTTACTGCGCTGAACGTTATCCACTACATGCACGACAAGTACAGCTACGAAGCCTCTCTGATGGCGCTGCACGACCGTGACGTTATCCGCACCATGGCGTGTGGTATCGCTGGTCTGTCCGTTGCTGCTGACTCCCTGTCTGCAATCAAATATGCGAAAGTTAAACCAATTCGTGACGAAGACGGCCTGGCTGTTGACTTCGAAATCGAAGGCGAATACCCGCAGTTTGGTAACAACGACTCTCGCGTTGATGACATGGCGGTTGACCTGGTAGAACGTTTCATGAAGAAAATTCAGAAACTGACTACTTACCGTAACGCTATCCCGACTCAGTCTGTTCTGACCATCACCTCTAACGTTGTGTATGGTAAGAAAACCGGTAACACCCCAGACGGTCGTCGTGCTGGCGCGCCATTCGGCCCAGGTGCTAACCCAATGCACGGTCGTGACCAGAAAGGTGCGGTTGCCTCTCTGACCTCCGTTGCTAAACTGCCGTTTGCTTACGCTAAAGATGGTATCTCTTACACCTTCTCTATCGTGCCAAACGCGCTGGGTAAAGACGACGAAGTGCGTAAAACTAACCTCGCGGGTCTGATGGATGGTTACTTCCACCACGAAGCGTCCATCGAAGGTGGTCAGCACCTGAACGTGAACGTCATGAACCGTGAAATGCTGCTCGACGCGATGGAACATCCTGAGAAATATCCTCAGCTGACCATCCGTGTATCAGGCTACGCAGTACGTTTTAACTCCCTGACTAAAGAACAACAGCAGGACGTTATCACCCGTACTTTCACTCAGTCCATGTAAGTGGAATTGACTGAAATCACGCGTTAAAAAGCGTACAATAAAGGCTCCACGCAAGTGGGGCCTTTTTAGCACCCTCTCCACACCAGTCTCTTTTGTCCGCTATCTATACTTTATGGATAACAGCCAAAACAGACTTAAACACAGCCGGTTTTGAGCTGTGCATACACAGGCCCCGGACGGGCCGATGCTGGAGATATCACCGCAATGTCAATTATTGGTCGCATTCACTCCTTTGAATCCTGTGGCACTGTCGATGGCCCGGGTATCCGTTTTATTACCTTCTTCCAGGGCTGCCTGATGCGTTGCCTGTACTGCCATAACCGTGACACATGGGATACGCACGGAGGCAAGGAAGTGACCGTTGAAGATTTGATGAAAGAGGTGGTGACCTACCGCCACTTTATGAACGCGTCCGGCGGCGGCGTGACTGCATCCGGCGGTGAGGCGATCCTTCAGGCTGAATTTGTACGCGACTGGTTCCGCGCCTGCCACAAAGAAGGTATCCATACCTGCCTCGACACCAACGGGTTTGTGCGCCGCTACGATCCGGTCATCGATGAATTGCTTGAAGTGACCGATCTGGTGATGCTCGATCTCAAACAGATGAACGATGAGATCCACCAGAATCTGGTGGGTGTTTCCAACCATCGTACCCTGGAGTTCGCGAAATACATCTCAGGGAAAGGTATCAAAACCTGGATCCGCTATGTTGTTGTACCCGGCTGGTCAGATGATGATGATTCTGCGCATCGTCTGGGCGAATTTACCCGGGATATGGGTAACGTTGAGAAAATAGAACTTCTGCCCTATCACGAGCTGGGTAAACATAAATGGGTGGCGATGGGTGAAGAGTACAAACTCGATGGCGTTAAGCCGCCGAAGAAAGAGACGATGGAACGCGTTAAAGGTATTCTTGAGCAGTACGGCCACAAGGTCATGTATTAATAAAAGGCCCGGTGAGAACCGGGCCTTTTTGTATTCTATTTGAAGACGCCATTGATAATGCTGGTCACAATCGCCGTACTCAATGCCACTAAGACCAGATCATCACCTACCACTCGCCACTCATAACCCGGATACGAAGGAAGCTGATCCAGCATAGAGGCAGGGACAGTTTTCTTAGCAATCCCCGGAGGAAGTGGTTTGCCACGAGCAAGGTTTTTCGCAATGCCCGGAGGCAATGAATCATACCCCGTTAAACCATAGTTCAACGCCAGATGGCGGGCATGATCGAAGCTGACGCGTGCATCAACATCATCGCTGACGTTTTTGCTCGATTTACCATGCACCTGGCTTGCGTTATTTTGTTTATTACTATGATTGCCAGAATTTCCGTTCCCATTATCACCGGAATTCCCGTTTCCATGATTGCCGCCATTGCCTTGTCCACCGCTGTTGCCGTGGCCACCACCATTCCCATTCCCGTTTCCTGGGTTAGCCATGACCGGCGCAGTTGCGAACGTTAAAGACAACACTACTGCCAGAGCTGTAGTGGAAAAACGACGTATAGACATGATTACTGCCTTTTAGTGGTAGAACGTATTTGAATTATCACCTGGCGCAATAAACAAACAATACGTAAAACTCTTATATGTGATGAGAACAAAAAAGCCTGTCATTGACAGGCTTTCATTTAATCAGGCATGTGCCACTGGGGTTGGATGCTCACCCGCTTTGCGCAGCAGCATTAAGAGGTATATAAACGACACGCTGGCGATCATAATAAAGAGCAGGTTGTCGGAATAATTCTGCATCAGCATGGCGGTAAACGTCGGCCCCAATAAGCTGCCGATGGTATAGCTTAATAACAGCGCCTGGTTCATCGCCACCAGTTGGTGATGTTCCACCTTCTCACAGGCCCATGCCATTGCGACTGGATAGAGCGTGAAACCCGCGGCTCCCAGAATAAACAACGCGGGAGCCATCGCAGCGTTGCTGAGCATGGCGAGACACCCCATGATCACCACAAAGACCTGCACGCGCAGCACCAGCAGGCGGCCAAAACGGTCCGCCAGACGGCCAACTGGCCACTGCCCGACAATACCTGCACTGACCATCACGGCCATCCAGAACCCGATCCCGGAATCACTAACCCCCTGATGGTTCAGCCAGAGCGGCATCAGGCCATAGAGCGACCCCAGCACAATGCCAGAGATAATACAGCCGTTCACTCCCAGACGCGCCTGACGCAGCTTCAACATCGGCCAGACGTGGGTCGTCGCTTCCTGATGCTCACTGCTCTGGTTCACAATACGCGTGAAGAGCAGTGGCAGGATCGCCGCCAGCGTCATACCCGTGACCCACGGCAGAACACTCATCAAATCAGTTGGCAGTTTGTTGACCATCAACTGCCCGAGCACGGTACCGACATAATAGACCATCATATAAGCCGCCAGCAGGCGGCCACGGTTGCGCGAAGTGCCACTGCACATTAGCGCACTTTCTACGACTACCCAGATCATCGCGCAGCCTACACCGGCAATAAAACGCCAGGCCATCCAGCTCCAGAAGCCAACCATCAGCCCCAGCCCGGCGCACCCGGCGGCGAAAATCAGCGACGCCAGATAATAGCTACGGTTAAAACCAAAACGTTTAATCAGGTTCCCTGTCACCAGGGTTCCCAGCAGGTTTCCCGTAAAAAACGACGAGCTAACCATACCCACCTGCCAGGTCGGTAAGTTTTCATGGGCGAGCCACAGCGGGACGAGCGTGTTTAACACCGCGATCGCCAGGGTCAGCAAAAGCAGGCCACAGAGCAACAGAAGCACTGGCCGGGTATAGGTGGTCATGGATTAAAACCGTGAGGAAATTCAGATTTCGTGCGCATCATGCCACTGGCAAAAACAAAGTCAATCCACCGGTTCTGGCTGGGCGCACGATAAGTCCCTTGTCGATTTAAAAAACTCATCCTGCTACTGCAATATCTGTCATTAATATTAATTATGTATATGTTTTTATTTATTAATGGTCAGAATCTACACCTGATGACAGTCGAAAAATTTCATGATCGGAAAAAGAAAAGCCGGGCACTAAGTCCCGGCTTTATATAACAAAAACTGGAGTTAACTGGCGACGGCCATCCCAACGGTCATATGCAAACCGTAGAACACCCCACGGCCAATCAATTCACCGACCAGCACCAGCACAAACGCCAGTGACAGCAGCGGCAG
Organism: Enterobacter cloacae complex sp. 2024EL-00214; assembly: GCF_043945575.1. Taxonomy (NCBI): domain Bacteria; kingdom Pseudomonadati; phylum Pseudomonadota; class Gammaproteobacteria; order Enterobacterales; family Enterobacteriaceae; genus Enterobacter; species Enterobacter cloacae complex sp. 2024EL-00214. Next base: position 37,014 of record NZ_JBIMRC010000017.1, read on the forward strand.
CGCGGGTTGATAGCCCTTGATCTGAGGCGTAATCCAGCAGACTAATGCCGCCACCAGCAACACCACGCGCCAGGCCATCAGCGAACCGTAATCCGGCACCAGTGCAGAAGCCTGTTGAATGGAGCTGTGAATGGTTGCCAGTTCTGCCCCCTGCATCAGAGCAACAACCGCACTCACCACCAGCGCCAGCAGCGAAACAACCGGCAGTAAACGCATTGCCCAGCCATCAACACCCGCAACGCGTAACAGCAGGAAGCCGAGAAGCGGCCCGCCGATAAACATCGTCAGGAAGAAACTCATCGGTGTCCAGACGCTGTACCAGGTCGGTACGGTGTCGATAGTGTTATAAACCCGCACCATCATCCACACGAACACCACGCCCAGCACCATCGTGACCACAAGCCACACGCTACGCAGACCCGCAGGCAGTTTTTTCAGCGCGGCCAACAGCCAGCCCAGACCACCCACAGCAAAGAAGATTGCCCCGCTGGCGATTTCGTTACTGAGCGGAGACTCACCTACGCGGTTCAGGGAGTTGAACGCGCGCATTGGCGAGCCGAGGTGTAACGTAGAGGCGATAAACCCGATCCCCATCAATACCCACAGGCCAAACATGCTCAATACCAGACGTTGCTGTTGTTCGGCATTCAGATTGCCTTTTAACAACGCAAGGGCGAGAACAATGAAACCGCCCGCAACGCACTGTCCAAAGACCGTGAAGATCATCAGCGGCCATTCATGCCATCCACTTCCCATCTCACACCTCCTTCGGGTTTGCCAGATAGCCGGTGGTATCACCCGTCGGGCGGCTGTTGGCGTTAGGTTTAATCACAATGCTCGGCTTCGTGAAGTGCGCCGACGGCAGCGGCGCGACGGCAGCAAGCTGGCCGTGTTTTTTACGCAGCTCTTCTATCGGGCCGAAGTCCAGCGCACGCAGCGGACAGGACTCCACGCAGACGGGCTTTTTGCCGTCTGCGACGCGGGTATAGCAACCGTCGCATTTGGTCATGTGGCCTTTGGCGGCATTGTACTGCGGCGCACCATAAGGACAGGCCATATGGCAGTAGCGACAGCCGATGCAGACATCTTCGTCCACCACCACAAAGCCGTCCTCACGCTTATGCATCGCCCCGCTCGGGCACACTTTGGTACACGCCGGATCTTCGCAGTGGTTGCAGGCAATCGACAGGTAATAAGCAAAGACATTCTGATGCCAGACGCCATTGTCTTCCTGCCAGTCGCCGCCCGCGTATTCGTAAATACGACGGAAGCTGACGTCCGGGGTTAAGTCTTTGTAATCTTTGCAGGCCAGCTCGCAGGTTTTGCACCCGGTGCAACGGCTGGAATCAATATAAAATCCATACTGGGTTGTCATCGGTTACTCCTTACACCTTTTCAACCTGAACAAGGTTCGTGTGGGACGGGTTGCCTTTCGCCAGCGGTGATGGGCGCTGCGTGGTCAGTACGTTAATACTGCCTGCCTGGTCGATACGGTTTGCATCCGGGTTGTACCAGGCCCCTTCCCCCAGCGCGACAACGCCTGGCATCATGCGCGGTGTAACCCTGGCTTCAATGTGTACCTCTCCACGACCGTTAAAGATGCGTACGCGATCGCCATTGCTGATACCGCGCGCTTTCGCATCTATTGGGTTGATCCACATTTCCTGACGGCAGGCGGCTTTCAGTACGTCTACGTTGCCGTAGGTTGAGTGTACGCGTGCCTTATAGTGGAAACCGGTCAACTGCAGCGGGAATTTCGCCGTCAGCGGATCGTTGTAGTTTTCGAAACCAGGCGTATAGATTGGCAGTGGATCGATAACGTCCCCGTCCGGAAGCTCCCAGCTGGAGGCGATTTTCGCCAGCGCTTCCGAATAGATTTCGATTTTGCCTGACGGCGTCGTCAACGGGTTGGCGTGAGGATCTTCCCGGAATGCCTTATACGCCACGTGGTGCCCTTCCGGGTCACGCTGTTTATACATCCCCTGCTTGCGGAAGGTATCGAAGTCCGGCAGGTCAGGGATGGCTTTACGGGAGAGTTCATGCAGATGACGCATCCACCCTTCCTGAGTACGCCCCTCGGTAAACTGCTGCTCAACGCCAAGGCGTTTTGCCAGCTGGGAGGTCATCTCATAGATGGTTTTGCACTCAAAGCGCGGTTTGATGGCCTGATCGGTGAAGATCACATAGGACATGTTGCCGCAGGAGGCATCAAGCGCAAAATCCATCTGCTCAGAGGCGGTGCAGTCCGGCAGCAGAATATCGGCATATTTCGCCGACGAGGTCATGTGGCAGTCGATCACCACAATCATCTCGCACTTCTTGTCATCCTGCAGGATTTCATGGGTACGGTTAATTTCAGAGTGCTGGTTGATAAGACAGTTACCGGCATAGTTCCAGATCATCTTGATCGGCACATCCAGCTTGTCTTTACCCCGCACACCGTCACGCAACGCGGTCATTTCCGGGCCACGTTCAATTGCATCCGTCCACATAAACATGGAGATACTGGTCTGAACCGGGTTATCCAGCGTCGGCATACGCTCAAACGGCACGTCATAAGAGCCTTCGCGCGCACCGGTGTTACCGCCATTAATACCAACGTTGCCGGTCAGAATGGAGAGCATCGAAATGGCGCGGGTCGCGATTTCACCGTTTGCGTGACGCTGCGGCCCCCAGCCCTGGCTGATAAAGGCCGGTTTGGCTAAACCAATTTCACGCGCCAGTTGAACAATACGTTCGACCGGAATACCGGTGATGGTAGAGGCCCACTCTGGGGTTTTCGCCACACCGTCACTGCCCTGACCGAGAATGTACGCTTTGTAATGCCCGTTAGCCGGTGCGCTGGCGGGCAGGGTTTTCTCGTCATAACCAACGCAGTATTTATCAAGGAATGGCTGATCGACAAGGTTTTCGGTGATCATCACCCACGCCAGCGCGCTGACTAATGCGGCATCGGTACCAGGACGGATAGGGATCCACTCATCTTCACGCCCTGCACCGGTATCGGTATAGCGTGGATCGATAATAATCATACGTGCATTGGATTTCGCGCGAGCCTGCTCAAGGTAGTATGTCACCCCGCCGCCGCTCATGCGCGTTTCACCCGGGTTATTACCGAACAGCACCACCAGCTTACTGTTCTCAATATCAGAAGGGCTGTTACCGTCTGCCCAGCCACCATAGGTGTAGTTCAGACCTGCGGCAATCTGTGCAGAAGAGTAGTCACCATAGTGATTGAGATAACCGCCGCAGCAGTTCATCAGACGTGCTACCAGCGTTTTTCCCGGTGGCCAGGAACGCGTCAGCGTACCGCCAAGAGTCCCGGTACCATAGTTCAGGTAGATGGATTCGTTGCCATACTCTTTGATCAGACGCTGCATGTTGGTGGCAATGATATCGTAGGCTTCATCCCAGCTAATGCGTTCGAACTTCCCTTCCCCACGCTGACCGACGCGTTTCATCGGATACTTCAGGCGATCCGGGTTATAGACGCGGCGACGCATTGAGCGGCCACGCAGGCAGGCACGAACCTGATGTAATCCATCGTAGTTATCGTCGCCAGTATTGTCGGTTTCGACATACTTAATTTCACCATCCACCACATGCATACGCAATGGACAACGACTACCACAGTTTACGGTACAGGCACTCCACACCACTTTTTCCGGGGCTGTCGCCGGGGACAGAGCATCCGCCGCTGATGCCAGTCGGGTAAAGGGGAGCGTGAAGGCACTGCTGGCAACAGCCAGGCCACCAATTGCCGTGGTTTTCATCAACCCACGGCGAGTGACCTCGGCAGCCATTAACGCATCAGGCGCTTTGATTTTCATAGAGACTCACTTTGGTTGCTCACAAAAAAAAGAGAGGCGGCCCAGGCCGCTATGTAGCCTTATATACAACGTATTTCTTCGTTATCAGCGCGTTATGCTGACTTTCATTCGGAGGAGTATTACCACTTTAGAGGGAGGGGTTATTGCTTCGTATCAAATCAGAGGCATAAAAAAAGCGCCCTCAGGCGCTTTTTTGTTTTACGACAAATTAACCGATGTACTGCTGGCCTTTCATGTACGGGCGCAGCACTTCAGGGATCTCAATACGACCATCCGCCTGCTGGTAGTTTTCCAGCACCGCGACCAGCGTACGACCCACTGCCAGACCAGAACCGTTCAGGGTATGCACCAGACGGGTTTTCTTGTCAGACTTGTTACGGCAGCGTGCCTGCATGCGACGCGCCTGGAAATCCCAGACGTTAGAGCAGGAAGAGATTTCACGGTAGGTATTCTGCGCAGGAACCCAGACTTCCAGGTCGAAGGTTTTGCAGGCACCAAAGCCCATGTCACCGGTACACAGCGCCATACGGCGGTACGGCAGACCCAGCAGCTCCAGCACTTTTTCAGCATGGCCGGTCATCTCTTCCAGCGCATCCATAGACTCTTCAGGACGCACGATCTGCACCATCTCCACTTTGTCGAACTGGTGCATACGGATCAGACCACGGGTGTCACGGCCATAAGAGCCCGCCTCTGAACGGAAGCACGGAGAGTGCGCCGTCAGTTTGATTGGCAGGTCATCTTCGTCGATGATCTCATCGCGCACGAGGTTGGTCAGCGGTACTTCTGCCGTTGGGATCAGCGCATAGTTGCTGCTGTCAGCTTCCTCGTCCAGCGGACGGGTATGGAACAGATCGCCAGCAAATTTCGGCAACTGACCTGTACCGTACAGCGTATCGTGGTTCACCAGATACGGTACGTAGGTTTCGCTGTAGCCGTGCTGTTCAGTGTGCAGATCCAGCATGAACTGCGCCAGTGCGCGGTGCAGGTGGGCAATCTGACCTTTCATCACCACAAAGCGAGACCCCGTCAGCTTAACCGCTGCGGCAAAGTCCAGTCCTGAGTGCATTTCACCCAGCGTCACGTGATCGCGAACGTCGAAGTCGAACGCGCGAGGAGTGCCCCAGCGTTTCACTTCAACGTTGTCGTTTTCGTCTTTACCGACAGGCACGCTGTCGTCAGGAATGTTCGGGATCGCCAGAGCAATATCACGAATCTCTGCCTGAAGAACGTCCAGTTCCGCTTTCGCCTGGTCCAGCTCTTCACCCAGTTTGTTCACTTCCAGGCGTAATGGCTCAATGTCTTCCCCGCGCGCTTTCGCCTGGCCGATGGACTTCGATCGAGAGTTACGCTCTGCCTGCAGATTTTCAGTTTGTACCTGCAGAACTTTACGACGCTCTTCAAGAGCGCGCAGCTTATCTACATCCAGCTTAAAGCCCCGGCGTGCCAGTTTGTCAGCGACTGCGTCTGGCTCATTACGCAGCAGATTGGGATCGAGCATGCTTATCCTGTGCTTATCGAATTAAAATAGGGAAATGTAACCACAGCCTGCGGTCACAGGGATACTATGCCAACATTACCGCAACGATTGAACTAACGGTAGCGTTTTATAGGGCTATTTTGATCCTGTCCGGCGAGCCAGGCGAGCTTTTCGCCAATCTTGCCTTCAAGACCTCTGTTTGTAGGGTGATAATAGCGGGTTTGTGCCATCTCCTGAGGGAAATATTCCTCTCCGGCAGCGTAGGCATTGGGTTCATCGTGGGCGTAGCGGTACTCCTGCCCATAACCCATCTCTTTCATCAGTTTGGTCGGTGCATTACGCAGATGAACCGGAACATCATAGTCCGGACGTTCACGCGCGTCAGACATAGCCGCTTTAAATGCAGTGTAAACCGCATTACTTTTCGGTGCACAAGCCAGATACACAATCGCCTGCGCAATGGCGCGCTCACCTTCCGCTGGCCCGACGCGGGTAAAACAGTCCCACGCGGAAAGTGCCACCTGCATAGCGCGCGGATCGGCATTGCCGACATCTTCAGAGGCAATCGCCAGGCAGCGACGCGCAACATACAGAGGATCGCCACCCGCACTGATAATGCGCGCGTACCAGTAGAGCGCCGCATCCGGCGCACTGCCGCGCACGGACTTATGCAGAGCAGAAATCAGATCGTAAAAACGATCGCCTTTATTATCAAAACGCGCGCTGCGTTCGCCGGCAATTTCAGTAAGCAACTCCGGTTTCAGCATTCGCTTACCAGCATCGTCAACTTCAGCCATATCGGCCATCATTTCCAGCGTGTTCAGTGCCCGCCGCGCATCACCGTTGACCAACTCCGCAATTGCCCGGCGCGTCTCGTCCGGCAGAACGATATCCTGCCCGCCGTAGCCGCGCGCTTTGTCGTCCATCGCCTGCATCAGAACCTTTTCGATATCGTCAGTCGTGAGCGATTTAAGCAGGTACACACGGGCGCGGGAAAGCAGCGCCGAATTCAGTTCAAATGACGGATTTTCCGTGGTCGCACCGATGAAGAAAATTGTGCCGTCTTCAATATGCGGCAGGAAAGCATCCTGCTGGCTCTTATTGAAGCGGTGGACTTCGTCCACAAAGAGGATGGTACGACGTCCGGCATTACGGTTCTGCCGCGCTCGCTCGATCGCCTCGCGGATCTCCTTCACGCCAGATGTGACGGCAGAGATGCGTTCCACATCGGCGTTCGCATATCGGGCGATCACTTCCGCGAGTGTCGTTTTACCGGTTCCGGGTGGGCCCCAGAGGATCATCGAGTGCAGATGCCCGGCCTCAATGGCACGCGGCAATGGCTTGCCCGCAGCCAGCAAGTGCTGCTGGCCGATGTACTGCGCTAAATTTTCTGGCCGCATACGGGCGGCCAGAGGTTGAAACGCATTATCTGAAAAATCGAGCGACAGGTTGCCCACTCACGCCTCTTACTTACGTTGGTCGTCCACCGTTACGCCCTTCGGCGGGGTAAAGGTGAATTTTGATGCATCAACAGCGCCGTTTTGCTGAGATTTAAGCTGATAGCTGCTGCGCTGATCGTCTTGCTCAACAGCACCAAACTGATTGATGGTGCCATTGGTGCTCACGTTAATCGTGAACTGCTTAAGGTTGCCGTTGCTGCCTTTTGGCGTCAGGACAAACTCATCACCGCTTTGTTTGATATTGTACTGCTGCCAGTCGCTGGACTGGTTACGGGCAATCAGCATAAAGGGTGTATTGCTGGTCGCATCTTTCAGCCAGGTGGCGGTCGCCTGCTCAACAAACGGGTTGAAGAACCACAGGGTCTTACCGTCAGACACCAGGATGCTCTCATCAGGTTGGGTCATATGCCAGTTAAACAGATTCGGGCGTTTTACCCACAAATCACCCTGGCCTTCCTGCACCGCGTTGCCGCTGCCGTCAGTCACTTTTTGCGTGAAGCTGGCATGGAAGCTGCTCACTTTATCCAGTCGGCTTTTAAGGTCGCTGGCGGCATCAGCCCAGACGCTGCTGGCAACAAAACTGGTGAGTAATGCACAAGCGATTGCAATTTTTTTCATTGTTATTCCTTAAAATACGTCATCCCGATACGGGGTTCTGTCATCTATTGTGAACCTGCCCGCAGGCAGGTGACAGAAGAAAATGCTTAAATTTTGCTGATTTACCCTTCTTTGCAATCGATGAAAGGTCAATCAAACGGCGGTGGAGCCAGTACCTCACGGTTACCGTTATGCCCCTGCTCGCTCACGATGCCCTGGGCCTCCATCTGCTCGATGATACGCGCCGCACGGTTGTAGCCAATGCGGAACTGACGCTGTACCCCGGAGATAGACGCTTTACGTTTTTCGGTGACGAAGTTAACCGCCTGGTCGAATAACGGATCCAGCTCTTCGCCGCCGTCAAAGCCACCACCACCGCCTTCGCTTTCGCTGTCGGAGGTAATACCGTCAACGTACTGCGGACGGCCACGCGCTTTCCAGTCCTGTACCACCGCATGCACTTCCTGGTCACGAACGAACGCGCCGTGAACACGCACCGGAGAGGTTGAGTTCGGGCCGGAGTAGAGCATATCCCCCATCCCCAGCAGTGACTCTGCACCTCCCTGGTCGAGGATGGTACGCGAGTCAATTTTACTCGATACGGTAAACGCAATACGGGTCGGGATGTTTGCTTTAATCAACCCGGTGATGACGTCTACTGATGGACGCTGCGTCGCCAGAACGAGGTGAATACCGGCCGCACGCGCTTTCTGCGCCAGACGCGCAATCAGCTCTTCCACTTTCTTACCGACGGTCATCATCAGGTCGGCGAATTCATCCACCAGCACGACGATGTAAGGCAGTTTTTCCAGCACCGGATGCTGGGCATCCATGCTGTCACCCGGCTTCCAGTATGGGTCCGGAATCGGACGGCCCATACGCGCCGCCTCAGCGATTTTCTCGTTATAACCGGCCAGATTACGCACGCCCAGCGCCGACATCAGCTTATAGCGACGTTCCATCTCATTGACGCTCCAGCGCAGGGCGTTGGCGGCGTCCTTCATATCGGTCACAACTTCAGTCAGCAGATGCGGGATGCCTTCATAAACCGACAATTCCAGCATTTTCGGGTCAATCATGATGAAACGCACATCTTCAGGCTGCGCTTTATAGAGCATGCTGAGGATCATGGCGTTCACCCCAACGGACTTACCGGAGCCGGTGGTACCCGCGACCAGCAGGTGAGGCATTTTCGCCAGATCGGCAACCACCGGATCGCCCGCGATATCTTTACCCAGCACCACGGTCAGTGGAGATGGATTATCGCGGAAGCGGGTGTTGTCCAGCACTTCTCGCAAATACACGGTCTGACGTTTCTTATTCGGCAGTTCAAGCCCTACGTACGGCTTACCCGGGATAACTTCTACCACACGCACCGCCACGGTCGACAGGGAACGCGCCAGGTCGCGGGACAGGTTAGAAATACGCGCCGCTTTTACGCCAGGGGCCAGGTTCAGTTCGAAACGGGTGATCACCGGGCCAGGAGAGTAGTTCACCACATCCGCCTTGATGCGGAAATCAGCCAGACGCGCTTCGACCAGACGCGCCATCTGCTCCAGCGCAAAGGTATCAACCGGTTCAACTTCAGACGGTGGCGGCGTTAACAGATCCAGCGACGGCAATGGCGTACTCGGGCGTTGCAGCGGCCGGCTATCACCGTTACGCATCAACAATGGATGAATAAGGCTTTCCTGCGGCTGTGCCGGAGGCTGCTGGAACTGCGGCTGCTGTGCGTGAGTCTGCGGAGTCGGCTGTTGCGGCTGCGCATACGCCTGCTGTGCAGGAGCATGCTGTGCCAGAGGCTGCTGCTGGCGCACCGGTTGCTCAGCTTCCGGCATCACGCTCGGGGTGAATAACGGCTCACCAGGGCCATCATCCACCAGATCTTTCATTGGCGAGAATTCAAAATCTGACAGCGAGAACGGGTTCGCACCGGCAGGTTGTTCACCGGAATAGCGCTGCTGCTGCGTTGCCGCAAACTGGCGCGCTAACTCGGCTTCCGCCGCATCCTCTTCGTCTTCAGGAACATGAGGCGATGGCGCATCGTGCTGATACTCTTCACCGTAGCGCTGATGCTGCTGCGCGGCGAACTGACGTGCCAGCTCATCCTGCTGCAGTTCATCGGCGTCGTCTTCATATTCAGACTCGCGCGCTTTTTCCTCAGCCATACGCTGGGAAGGCAGCTTGATGCCGTAAGAGGCCAGCTCACGACGCGTTGGTACGCGAACACGATTAGGACGAGGCAACTGCGGGCCAATCCCCTCTTTCACCTGAGGACGTGGCGCGCCACCTGCTGCCAGGCTAAAGACTGGCGCAGCAACAGCGGCCGCTGCCGTGGCTTGCTTCACGCTTTCAGCCACCGGAGCAACAACAGGTGTAGGATCAACGGAAGGAGCAGAAACAGCAGGAACCTGTACGGCAGGTTCAGGAACGGGCTGATACCAGGCCGCCAGTTGCTCGCGCTCACGGGCCCGACGCTCTTCAACTTCTTCAAAGTAGTACATTGGCGGACGGGACGGTTTCGTCTCTTCCACCACTTCAGGTTCGGACTGCGGCTCTACATATGGCTGCGCAGGTTCGACCGGTTCAGGCACATATGCCTGATACGGCTGGGCGGCAGGTTGCTCGTATTCCGGATACCCCTGCGGTTCATACGCAGGTTCAGGCGGCTGATAAGGTTGTTGCCACTGTTCCTGCTGTACCGGCACATAGCTTTCTGGCTCCGGTGCGATGACCGGCTCCGGCGTATGGACACCCGGCGCACTCTGCCAGTCAACCTGAGGCTGCTGCATAGCCAGCTCTGGTGCAGGAACCGGCGCGGATGGCATGACGGCTTCAGCAGGTGCAGCAAACGCCTGCGCTGCCGTGGTGGCCGCTGCAGCGACCGCAACCTGCCCGGTGACAGAGTGACCATTGAGTAGCGGATCGTACTCGTCAAAATCACCTGGCGTGGCGCGGCTCCCGGAGAAGAGCACATCATCAGGATCGACGGCCTTACCTGCAGCACGATATTCAACCTGCTCCTCTTCATCCATGCGTTTGCCGGAGAAAAGTGCAGCATCGGTTTTACGGCCCAGCGGGTTGGCAAATTTTTCGGCTACGCGCTGACGGCGCGCCAGCGCCCCACGCAGAATGCGGGCACGGCGAGATTCGCGACGCTGCACCGGGGCATCGTCGTACTCATCTTCATTGTCGTCTTCATCAACCCATGTGTCATCGCGACGGGTACGGTTGCTGGCAAAAGTAAGAATATTAAGGATAAAACTGCCGATCTTTTCGGCGATACTCACCCATGACCAGCCCGTGAACAACGTCAACCCAGCCGCCCAGATGCAGAGCAATGCCAGGGTTCCGCCACTACTGTGGAGCATCGGCTGTAGCGCGGTGCTCAGCAAGCTGCCGATCACCCCACCGGAAGCAAAGTACCAGATATCATCGGCGTTAATCGCCGCCAGCCCGCAGGAGGTCAGGATCAGTGCCAGCGCGCCAATCAGGCGCAGCGAAACAGCGAAATAATCGATGTAGTCATCGTTCTGCCGATGACGCCAGGCAAACCAGCATCCGCCAATCATAATGACGGGAAGGGTGTAGGCCATCACACCGAAAATGAAAAAGAGCGTATCCGCAAGCCAGGCTCCGGGAATGCCGCCTAAATTATGAATAGGCTCATGCCATGCGGTTTGTGACCAGCTTGGATCGGAGGGGTTGAAACTGAGTAAGGCTGCCATCAGCCAGACGGCAAAAAGGGCAATAACAATCAGCAACGCCTCAAGGAGACGACGTCCGCTGCTTAGCTTCGATAGTGTGACTTCTTTGTCTTCAGTGTATTCCTGGCTCAAGAAAGGCTCTCCAGGTATCAGGCATATCCTGCCTGTTTGCTAAAACGGACAACAGCGCCGGGTATCCCCGGCACTGTTGCTGTATGGATTAACAGGAGTGTAATCAAACTACGCTGATTTTGCACCTGTTCCGTGTTAGCGCGTCTTAATAACCAGACGATTGCTCTGTTTGACCTCTTCCATCACCACATAGGTACGGGTGTCGTTCACACCAGGCAGTCGCAGCAGGGTTTCACCCAGCAGCTTACGGTAGGCGGACATGTCTGGCACACGGGTTTTCAACAGGTAGTCAAAATCACCGGAAACCAGATGACACTCTTGAATTTCTTCAAGTTTTTGTACAGCGGCGTTAAATTGCTCAAACACATCCGGCGCACCACGATTCAGAGTAATCTCAACAAATACCAGAAGTGAGGCATCCAGATAATGCGGGTTCAGCAGAGCCGTATAGCCCTGAATAAAACCCTGTCTTTCCAGTCGACGTACACGCTCAAGGCACGGCGTCGGGGAAAGTCCCACACGTTTTGAAAGCTCGACGTTGGAAATACGCCCATCCTTTTGCAATTCATTAAGAATGTTACGATCGATACGGTCGAGGTCTTTGCCAGGGCGCTTCTTGCTATCTACCATTATTATTGTCTCTCTGTATTCCTTCCCTACTCCTGCCTGGACCCTGTGCACATCACTGTTCAGAGCCTGTACCCGTTATTCATCACATCGCCTGGTTATGTATTATATCCGTCATACTTCAAGTTGCCTGCGCGTTGGCTTTTCTCACTCACCCCAGTCACGTACTCATGTACGCTCCCGGGGATTCGCTGCGTCGCCGCCTTCATGCAACTCGAATTATTAGGCTATAGACGCGATGCGGATTCGGGTTCTGTTGGTAAGAAGTCCGTTGCCCGAAGGGCAGTCACCGACATCACGTATGGCGTCTGTCCACACCATGCGTAGATTTCACTAACCCGGTAAAAATGGCATTTACGTGCATGCCTATGCGGCACACAGTTAATGCGTTTTTTTTCTTCCTTGAATGTTTTCGCAAAAGCGCAGGTGATTGTCAAAGCAAAACATCGATTTTTAGTACAACATGCCGGATATTCATTGCGGTCGGGTATTAATCCTCATTTTATTGCCTTATAAACAACCGGTTTTCAATAGCACACAGTATGTTATCGCCCGCCATTCATCGTCAGCGTCTATTGCACATATTGATATCAAAATTGCTGTGCTCTTTTTTTACGGCAACAAATTCCCTACAATCCTGCCAAATGTCTGCCAACAACAATGGGGATCTCATGGGCACGGCCAAACACAGTAAGCTGCTAATTCTTGGTTCTGGACCTGCGGGATATACCGCGGCGGTCTACGCTGCACGCGCTAACCTGCAACCGGTGTTAATTACCGGCATGGAAAAAGGCGGTCAGTTGACCACCACCACCGAAGTGGAAAACTGGCCAGGCGACCCGAACGACCTGACCGGGCCGCTGTTGATGGAACGTATGCACGAGCATGCGACCAAGTTCGAAACCGAAATTCTGTTCGACCATATTCACAAGGTCGATCTGCAGAACCGTCCGTTCCGTCTGACCGGCGACAGTGGTGAGTACACCTGTGACGCGCTGATCGTTGCCACCGGTGCATCCGCCCGTTACCTGGGTCTGCCGTCTGAAGAAGCGTTCAAAGGCCGCGGCGTATCTGCCTGCGCCACCTGCGACGGTTTCTTCTACCGCAACCAGAAAGTCGCGGTCATTGGCGGGGGTAACACCGCAGTGGAAGAAGCGCTTTATCTGGCGAACATCGCCTCTGAGGTACACCTGATCCACCGCCGCGACACCTTCCGTGCGGAGAAAATCCTGATCAAACGTCTGATGGATAAAGTGGCGAGCGGCAACATCGTGTTGCACACCAACCGTACGCTGGAAGAAGTCACGGGCGATCAGATGGGCGTTGCGGGTCTGCGTATCCGTGATACCCAGAACACCGATACCGTGGAATCGCTGGAAGTGGCTGGCCTGTTTGTGGCGATCGGCCACAGCCCGAACACGGCGATCTTCGACGGTCAGCTGGAGCTGGAAAACGGCTACATTAAAGTGCAATCCGGCATTCACGGCAACGCAACCCAGACCAGCATCCCGGGCGTATTCGCCGCAGGTGACGTCATGGATCATATTTACCGTCAGGCAATCACCTCCGCCGGTACCGGTTGTATGGCCGCGCTGGATGCTGAACGCTATCTGGACGGGCTGGCCGAACAAGGTAAATAATCTTTACAAGTCAGTAACAAACGTAAATAAAGGCGGCGATAAGTCGCCTTTATTGTCTCTCCGTTGTAACATTGCGCTGCCCAATTTCTAATAACGTCACCTGCAAAGTACGCAATGGAAAAAACCCGTCAACAAGAGTTAACACGCTGGCTGAAACAGCAAAGCGTTCTTTCCCGCCGCTGGCTCATGATTTCCCGCCTTCTGGGACTGATCAGCGGTCTGTTGATTGTTGCCCAGGCATGGCTGCTGGCCCGCATTCTTAACCACATGATCATGGAGAACATTCCGCGCGAAGCACTCCTGATGCCGTTTATCGTCCTTGTTCTGGTTTTTGTTCTGCGCGCCTGGGTGGTCTGGCTGCGTGAACGCGTCGGTTTCCATGCGGGGCAACATATACGCTATGAAATCCGCCGTCAGGTACTCGACCGTCTGCAGGAAGCCGGACCCGCCTGGATCCAGGGTAAGCCTGCCGGAAGCTGGGCGACGCTTATCCTTGAGCAAATTGACGATATGCACGACTACTATGCCCGCTATCTTCCTCAGATGGCGCTGGCCGTTTGCGTGCCGCTGCTGATTGTGATCACCATTTTCCCGACCAACTGGGTAGCGGCGTTGATCCTGCTGGGTACCGCCCCGTTGATCCCGCTGTTTATGGCGATGGTGGGAATGGGGGCTGCAGACGCTAACCGCCGCAATTTCCTGGCGCTGGGTCGTCTGAGTGGCCATTTCCTTGACCGTCTGCGCGGTATGGAAACCTTGCGTATTTTTGGCCGTGGTGAAGCGGAAACTGAAAACATCCGCCTGGCGTCGCAGGATTTCCGCCAGCGCACGATGGAAGTGTTACGCCTGGCGTTTCTGTCGTCTGGCGTGCTCGAATTCTTTACCTCGCTGTCGATTGCACTGGTGGCGGTTTATTTCGGTTTCTCCTACCTCGGTGCGCTGGATTTTGGCCACTACGGTACGGCAGTGACGCTGTCTTCGGGCTTCCTGGCGCTAATCCTGGCTCCGGAGTTTTTCCAGCCACTGCGCGATCTCGGTACCTTTTATCATGCTAAAGCGCAGGCCGTTGGCGCGGCCGATAGCCTGAAAACATTCATGGAAACGCCGCTGGCACACCCGGAACGGGGTGACGTTACGCTGAATACCAAAGAACCAGTGACAATTGAGGCGAGTGATTTTTCTATTCTGTCGCCTGAAGGCAAAGTGCTGGCAGGCCCGCTGAACTTTACCCTGCCTGCCGGGCAGCGAGTGGTGCTGGTCGGTACCAGCGGTTCAGGTAAAAGTTCGCTGCTTAATACACTGTCCGGCTTTATGGCTTACACCGGTTCGCTACGGATTAACAAAACCGAGCTGCGCGATCTCGATCCGGATGCCTGGCGCAAACAGCTAAGCTGGGTGGGACAAAACCCACAGCTACCGGCCGCCACGCTGCGGGAGAACGTGCTTCTGGCTCGCCCGGATGCACGCGAAGATGAGCTGCAATCCGTCCTTGACCGCGCCTGGGTCAGCGAGTTTCTGCCCCTGCTTGTGCAGGGGGTCAACACTATCGTTGGCGACCAGTCTGCCGGGCTGTCCGTAGGCCAGGCGCAGCGTGTAGCCGTTGCCCGTGCTCTTCTTAATCCCTGCCAGTTGATGCTGCTGGATGAGCCTGCCGCCAGCCTGGATGCACACAGCGAGCAACGCGTAATGCATGCCCTTAACGCAGCCTCATTGCAGCAAACCACCCTGATGGTCACACACCAGCTGGAAGGCATTGCCGACTGGGATCAAATCTGGGTGATGGAAAACGGTCAAATTGTTGAGCAAGGCGATTACGCCTCTCTCGTTACCGCGCAGGGGCCATTTGCCACCCTGCTGGCGAATCGTCAGGAGGACATCTGATGCGTGCCCTGCTCCCGTATCTTGCGCTGTATAAACGCCATAAATGGATGCTGACGCTGGGCATCGTACTGGCGATCGTCACTCTGCTTGCCAGCATTGGCCTGCTGACGCTCTCCGGCTGGTTCTTATCGGCGTCTGCCGTCGCGGGCGTCGCCGGGTTATACAGCTTTAACTACATGCTCCCGGCCGCGGGCGTGCGTGGCACCGCCATTACCCGTACCGCCGGACGCTATTTTGAGCGGCTGGTCAGCCACGATGCGACCTTCCGCGTGCTGCAACACCTGCGCATTTACACCTTCAGCAAACTATTGCCCCTCTCCCCTGCCGGGCTGGCGCGTTTTCGCCAGGGTGAATTGCTCAACCGCGTGGTCGCGGATGTCGATACGCTGGATCACCTCTACCTGCGCGTCATTTCGCCGCTGGTGGGCGCATTTGTGGTGATCGCGGTGGTTACGCTGGGGTTGTGTGTTCTGGATGTTCCCATTGCGCTGACGCTCGGCGGCATCATGCTGTTGACGCTGATGATTCTGCCGCCGCTGTTCTACCGCGCCGGTAAATCCACCGGGGAAAATCTGACTCGCCTTCGCGGTGAATATCGTCAGCAACTCACCTCCTGGTTACAGGGGCAGGCCGAGCTGACCCTTTTTGGTGCCAGCAAACGCTACCGCGCCCGTATGGAAAGCACGGAGTTAAACTGGCACGAAGCGCAACGTCGCCAGTCTGAACTGACGGCGTTCTCCCAGGCCTTGATGATGTTAATTGGCGGCGTGGCTGTCATTGCTATGCTGTGGATGGCTTCTGGCGGAGTGGGCGATAACTCACAGCCCGGCGCACTGATTGCCCTCTTCGTCTTCTGTGCGCTGGCGGCCTTTGAGGCACTGGCACCGGTGACGGGGGCATTCCAGCATCTTGGGCAGGTTATCGCTTCTGCCCTGCGCATCACGGAGATTGCCGGGCAAGAGCCGGAAGTGACGTTCCGCGACGGGCAAACCGTTGTGCCAGAGCGCGTCACTCTGACACTGAATGACGTCACGTTTGCTTATGACAAGCAGGCACAAAACGCGCTGGAAGGCATCAATCTCGTCGTGAACGCAGGCCAACGCATTGCGCTTCTTGGCCGCACGGGTTGCGGTAAATCGACGCTCCTGCAGCTGCTGACCCGCGCCTGGGATCCGCAGCAGGGACAGATCCTCCTTAACAATGTGCCACTGGCAGACTTCAGCGAACAGACGTTGCGCAAGACTGTCAGCGTGGTACCGCAGCGTGTGCATCTCTTTAGCGCAACGCTGCGCGATAACCTGCTGCTTGCCGCGCCAGATGCCCCTGATGCGCTGCTTAGCGCGGTGCTGGAGCAGGTTGGGCTGCATAAACTGCTTGAAGATGACGGGTTAAACAGCTGGCTGGGTGAAGGGGGTCGTCAGCTCTCCGGCGGTGAGTTGCGCCGTCTGGCAATTGCGCGAGCACTGCTGCACGATGCCCCGCTGATGTTGCTGGATGAGCCGACAGAAGGGCTGGACGCCACTACCGAGAGCCAAATCCTTGATTTACTGGCCACTGTCATGGCCGGTAAAACCGTGCTGATGGTGACACACCGACTGCGCGGACTGGCGAGTTTTGATCAGATAATTGTGATGGACAACGGGCACATTATTGAGCATGGTAGTCACGCAGAACTGTTGGCGAAACAGGGTCGCTACTACCAGTTTAAACAGCGTCTGTAGACTATATTTGTACCGTTCCTCACTCGCGTATTGGAGTTCTGCTGTCATGCGCCTGGTCCAGCTTTCTCGTCATAATATTGCGTTCCCTTCTCCGGAGGGGGCGCTGCGTGAACCCAATGGGCTACTGGCGCTTGGCGGTGACCTCAGTCCTGCACGGCTATTGATGGCTTACCAGCGCGGGATTTTCCCGTGGTTTTCCCCCGGTGACCCTATTTTATGGTGGTCGCCCGACCCGCGTGCTGTACTGTGGCCAGCCCAGTTTCATCTGAGCCGCAGCATGAAACGTTTCCATGCGAAATCACCGTACCGTGTAACGCTCAACCACGCGTTTGGTCAGGTCATTGAAGGTTGTGCCAGCGATCGTCATGAAGGCACATGGATAACCCGCGATATTATCGACGCCTATCACCGCCTGCATGAGCTTGGCTACGCCCATTCAATAGAAGTGTGGGAGAAAGGTGAGCTGGTTGGTGGCATGTATGGCGTGGCACAGGGTACGTTGTTCTGTGGCGAGTCGATGTTTTCCCGCGCAGTTAACGCCTCGAAAACTGCACTGCTGGTTTTCTGCAACGAGTTTGCCCTACGTGGCGGACAGTTGATGGATTGTCAGGTACTTAACGAGCATACCGCCTCGCTCGGTGCCGTAGAAATCTCCCGTCGTCACTACATTGAGCACCTGGATACCTGCCGCCAGGAGAAGCTTCCGCGCGACTTCTGGGTACCAAGGACACTCTTTATGCCCAATGTCTAAATGTTTTCCGCACATTTTTCATGAGGGTGTTATAATTACGCCGCAGAGTAGCTTCTGCCTGTTGCCCCGCCGCCGTTTGGGACCTTCGCTTCAGATAACGTCCTGACGTTTATCCTGTCGTCTCCCCTTTACGAATGCGCTTTTCGTTCGGTAGTACCGTGACGCTTGGGCAATGCGCCGAAACTGTTTTGCTGCGTTTTAATCGCGCAATTCTTTACTTAATTGATGAATTTCGGCATTATCTTGCCGGTTCAAAACTTGGTAGTGATACCCCAGAGGATTAGATGGCCAAAGAAGACAATATTGAAATGCAGGGTACCGTACTTGATACGTTGCCTAACACCATGTTTCGCGTAGAGCTGGAAAACGGTCACGTGGTAACTGCGCACATCTCCGGTAAAATGCGCAAAAACTATATCCGCATTTTAACGGGCGACAAAGTGACTGTTGAACTGACCCCGTACGACCTGAGCAAAGGCCGCATTGTCTTCCGTAGTCGCTAATTGTTTTCGCCTGTAATGGCAGATGAATATATACAAGGTCGGGATAATCCCGGCCTTATTTTTTTGTAGGCCACGACACCTTTAATCCCTCCGCTCTTAATGCGCAAAAAGTATCCATTCCATAAGTCATGACAAATGACTATACTTCCCTATGACAAATGACATTCATCAGGAGGTACAGATGAGAACATGGGTTCCCGCGCAGAAACCTGCTGACAACGCACTTTGGCGTTTTGCAGGTTTGCCTGCAAACAGAGGTATGCGGCTGATTGAATATCTCAATCAGGGCTTGCCCGTCAGCGTACTTGACAACATTCATGAATGGACCGCGATGTCAAAAGCGGACATTTTACGCGTGACAGGGATTAACGAGCGCAATGTCGCGCGCCGCAAAAGTGCGGGCCGTACGCTGACGCCCGATGAAAGCGAACGCGTGGCTCGTTTCGTTCGGGTACTGGATACCGCTGTCGATTATTTTGGCAGTAAAGACGAGGCATGGAACTGGCTGCAATCACCGGTTCGCGGGCTTGGCAATATAGCACCTGTCGACCTGATTGCCACAGAAACCGGCGCACTGGAAGTCACCGACCTGATTGGCCGTCTGGAACACGGAGTGCTGGCATGATTTTTTATCGTCTGGTGACGGGACGTTATGCCAGCGAAGCGTGGAGTGGAAGCGGTGCAAACCAGTACGGTGGCCGCTGGAATCATAAAGGACACCCTGCGGTGTACGTCTCCACATCCATCTCGCTGGCAGCGCTCGAAATTCTGGTTCACGTTAAAAGGGATACCGTACTGAATCAATACCAACTGTTCAGCATCGATATCCCGGACGATCAGATTGATCATCTGGATAAAGAGTGGCTGCCCGGGGACTGGCAGGAAAATCCGGCTCCGGTTTCAACGATGGACCTGGGAACCAGCTGGCTACAGGCCAGTGATGCACTGGCACTTATTTTACCTTCCTGCATTATTCCTTATGAAAACAATGCCATTCTCAACCCATTGAACCCGGCATTTCAACAGGCTTTATCCTCCGTTCAGCGCCACTCTTTTGTATTCGATACCCGGCTGGCAGAAAAAACCGCCCCCTGAAACAGATGCGGTTGTTATTTCTCAGAACCAGGGAACCGTCGCTGTCGCGCTTAGCCCGTAAGTCGCCCGTAGAAAGGTCCCACAGTCAGCGAGCCGATCCTTATTTAATAAGAGTTGCTGACCTTATTTTCCACTTCCCATTTTCCTGAATCAGGCAATCTGCAACGACATGCTCCTGCTTCTGTCCGAATGCGATATAGATGTTTGTGCACACAGCGTCAAAATCAGATGAAACTACCGCAACATGATCCCAGCCATTACCCCAGTCCTGGGCTTTTATAAACATGTCAGCATCTGGCATGTCTTTATCATTGCTGTCACCTGAATAAAGTTTTTTTATCGCTGCGATCGTTTCTGATGCTACGTAATCACCCATAGTGTCCGGGTTGAGGACAGGTGCATTATTCTGATTAAGCTGACTGATATACCACTGATTAAATTTTATGGCTATGGTAGCGGGTTGATTGTGTTCACTTGCCACAGCAATTGAAGACAGCGTGAAAATGATTATCAGGAGCGATCTCATTAGTTATCCCTGAAAATTTCATAATGGGGTTTTAATTATTCACTAAAGTGGCCCGCATACTTTTTGCTTCTCTCGTGTTTGGGATGTCCAGGCCACTACAATTTCTTATCACATCCGTGACGTAATGGGTGCAAGAACCCGTACTGATGCAACAAATCAGATTCAGGGAATAATATGGATTACGGTTTTTTCACGACAAGGCGTAATCACATCTGCGGCCATTGAATGCGCTATGTCATGCAATAACCCCGTAAGATGCGGCAACATATCGCGATCAAAATGCGAAATCAGCAATACGTGATTTAATGCCCGGCAGTAATCGCATTTCGTTTCAGTATCTTCCAGCAACCACTCTTTATGCTTCGGTCGTTCTTCTTCGGCTTCAAATTCCACTACCTGAAAATCGCGCATTGATTCTGTGAGTCCCGTTTTGACTTCTTCCAGATAAGCGCCCAGACAGCGGCAAACGGGCTGGGTTTGAGGAAGCGAAGTGCAATCCAGCAGGATTTCGGTGAGCAACTTACAACGCTCGGCAAGGGTTGGGAGATCGGGGTTGAGGGTGAGTTCGCTGTAGAGTTGGGAGAAAGATTGGTTTTCCATATCATAATTTCCATATTTAGAAGCCGAAAACTACCACCAGAAACGCCAACTTCAGGTGGCAGACTGAACCGGTTTGGCGTACCGACCATATGGAAAATCGGCGCTTCAAAAGAAGCCCCAGTTCAGCCCACCATATTTGAAGATACGGATTATACCGCAGCTAAAAAAAGAGTGAACGAAACCAGTAACGTTGCTGTGAGCAACATCTTTCCATATGTGTGTATCAGGACGCCAATCCTGACACCTGATTTTGCAGGTGCGTCGCCATTTTATTACTGTGAATTTATCCAGCAATCGGCATCATCAAATACTGGAAAGCGCCTCGCAAAATTCCTCTGCGCCCTGATGCCCTCACCCTAGCCCTCTCCCACAGGGAGAGGGAACAGATAGTGCGGTCTGCCAGAATCAGGCATAAAAAAACCGGGCAAATGCCCGGTTTTTAAGTTTAACGTTCAACTCAGTGAGCCGCTTCCGGCTTATGCTTCGCCGCACTCTGGAAATCGTACGTCAGCTCATTCTTCGCCTGATCCAGCGCCACGGTCACCTGACCACCGTCCACCAGCGAGCCAAACAGCAGCTCGTTCGCCAGCGGTTTCTTCAGGTTATCCTGAATCACACGCGCCATCGGACGCGCACCCATCGCACGGTCGTAGCCTTTCTCAGCCAGCCAGTTGCGGGCCTCCTGGCTCACTTCCAGCGACACGCCTTTCTGATCCAGCTGAACCTGCAACTCGACGATGAACTTATCCACCACCTGATGGATCACCGCGGTAGAGAGGTGATCGAACCAGATAATGTTGTCCAGACGGTTACGGAATTCCGGCGTAAAGATCTTCTTGATCTCTTCCATCGCATCGGTGCTGTTATCCTGGTGGATAAGGCCGATAGATTTACGTTCAGTTTCACGCACCCCGGCGTTGGTGGTCATCACCAGCACCACGTTGCGGAAGTCCGCCTTGCGCCCGTTGTTGTCGGTCAGCGTCCCGTTGTCCATCACCTGCAGCAGGATATTGAACACATCCGGGTGCGCTTTCTCGATTTCATCAAGCAGCAGTACCGCGTGCGGATGCTTGATCACCGCATCGGTGAGCAGGCCGCCCTGATCAAAGCCCACGTAGCCCGGAGGTGCACCAATCAAACGGCTGACGGTGTGACGCTCCATGTACTCAGACATATCAAAACGCAGCAGCTCAATGCCCAGCGCTTTGGAGAGCTGAACCGTCACCTCGGTTTTCCCGACACCGGTCGGGCCGGCGAACAGGAAGGAACCAACAGGTTTATGATCATGCCCCAGTCCGGCGCGAGCCATCTTAATCGCTTCGGTTAAGGCCTCAATGGCTTTGTCCTGACCAAAGACCAGCATTTTCAGGCGGTTGCCGAGGGTACGCAGCGTATCACGGTCGCTCTGAGAAACGCTCTTCTCAGGGATACGCGCGATGCGTGCCACCACCGACTCAATATCCGCCACGTTAACGGTTTTCTTACGCTTGCTGGCTGGCATCAGACGTGCCCGCGCGCCCGCCTCATCAATCACGTCAATCGCCTTATCCGGCAGATGACGGTCGTTGATGTATTTCACCGCCAGCTCCACCGCCGCACGCACCGCTTTGGCGGTATAACGCACGTCGTGGTGGGCTTCATATTTCGGCTTCAGACCGTTAAGGATCTGCACCGTTTCCTCAACGGACGGCTCCGTCACGTCGATTTTCTGGAAGCGGCGCGCCAGAGCACGGTCTTTTTCGAAAATGTTGCTGAACTCCTGGTAGGTCGTGGAGCCAATCACGCGGATCTTGCCGCTGGAAAGCAGCGGTTTGATCAGGTTAGCAGCATCCACCTGGCCACCGGAGGCTGCACCTGCACCGATGATGGTATGAATTTCATCGATAAACAGAATGCTGTTGGTGTCCTGCTCCAGCTGTTTTAACAGCGCCTTGAAGCGTTTTTCAAAATCACCACGGTATTTGGTGCCCGCCAGCAAAGAACCGATATCCAGCGAGTAGATGGTGCAATCGGCAATCACTTCCGGCACATCGCCCTGCACAATACGCCAGGCAAGGCCTTCGGCAATCGCGGTTTTACCCACGCCAGATTCCCCCACCAGCAGCGGGTTGTTCTTACGGCGACGGCACAGCACCTGGATAGCGCGCTCCAGCTCTTTATCGCGGCCAATCAGCGGGTCGATACCGCCAACGCGAGCGAGCTGGTTAAGGTTGGTGGTGAAGTTTTCCATACGATCCTCCCCTCCTGCTTGCTCTTCATTGTTATTGACCTGATTGCTGGAGTCCGACGCCGGGTTAGGCTCGTCTTTCCGCGTTCCGTGAGAGATAAAGTTAACCACGTCGAGTCGGCTGACTTCGTGTTTGCGCAGCAGATAGGCCGCCTGGGACTCCTGCTCGCTGAAGATGGCGACTAATACGTTTGCACCAGTCACTTCGCTACGTCCGGAAGACTGGACGTGGAATACCGCACGCTGCAAGACACGCTGGAAGCTGAGCGTCGGCTGCGTGTCGCGCTCCTCTTCACTGGCTGGCAGCACCGGTGTGGTTTGTTCGATGAAGGCTTCGAGTTCCTGACGTAGCGCCACCAGATCCACAGAGCAGGCTTCCAGCGCTTCGCGGGCGGATGGGTTGCTAAGCAGCGCGAGCAGTAAATGCTCGACGGTCATAAACTCATGTCGGTGCTCACGCGCTCTGGCGAAAGCCATGTTTAAACTGAGTTCCAGTTCTTGATTGAGCATAGGCACCTCCCCCAATTTTATGCCTTATCAGGCCTTTTCCAGCGTACATAGCAACGGATGCTCGTTCTCCCTCGCGTAGTCGTTCACCATCGCCACTTTGGTTTCCGCCACTTCGGCTGTAAAGACACCGCAGATAGCTTTGCCACGATAATGAACGGTAAGCATCAGTTGCGTTGCACGTTCTACATCATAAGAAAAGAACTTTTGTAGCACGTCAATAACAAATTCCATCGGCGTGTAATCATCGTTCATTAACATAACTTTATACATGGATGGCGGTTTTAGCGCGTCACGCACTTTATCTTCCGCCAGCTGGTCAAAATCCAGCCAGTCGTTAGTCTTACCCATTTTGCATAATCACTTTGAATCTACCTCAGATGTTAGATAACAATCATCTATTACTGTCATCCGCGATGTCTGTCACAAACCGTAGCAATAGCGTTAACTGCTTCAAACTTTGGTTGATTGTTGTCCCAACTCCAGCGCCAAACGCTTGACGGCTTCTTTCGTTTATCTAAATTGTACAAGCGTGAGATGGCGAGGTTTTGAACAGCCCCCACTCCACCACCGGTTCATTCCATCTTAATTTATAAGATTTACGAAGGATGTCGAAGCATGGAAATGGGTACTGTTAAGTGGTTCAACAACGCCAAAGGGTTTGGCTTCATCTGCCCCGAAGGCGGCGGCGAGGATATCTTCGCTCACTATTCCACCATTCAGATGGATGGTTACAGAACGCTCAAAGCCGGGCAATCCGTCCGGTTCGATGTACACCAGGGGCCAAAAGGCAATCACGCAA
Organism: Enterobacter cloacae complex sp. 2024EL-00214; assembly: GCF_043945575.1. NCBI lineage: Bacteria > Pseudomonadati > Pseudomonadota > Gammaproteobacteria > Enterobacterales > Enterobacteriaceae > Enterobacter > Enterobacter cloacae complex sp. 2024EL-00214. Next base: position 61,100 of record NZ_JBIMRC010000017.1, read on the forward strand.
GCCTTATCGTGCCCATTGAAGCAGAGACGGTTGCATAGCTCTCTGTTTCATTGTGTACATCCCGCAGGCAAAATGCCAGCCCGATCGGCTGGCATTTTTATTTTCGGGTTATTCCCGAGCCAGCGCATCCACCGGATCCAGCCGCGCCGCATTTCGCGCCGGCAGCCAGCCAAACAAAATACCGGTAACGGTTGAGCATAAAAACGCCGTCAGGATCGCCACCGGTGAGAAGCCAATTTCCCAGCCGGGTAAAAAGAGCTGAAGCATAAAGGCGATCATCATCGAGAGTGCAATGCCCATCGCACCGCCAACCAGACACACCAGCACCGCTTCAATCAAAAACTGTTGCAGCACATCGCTTGCCCTGGCTCCAACCGCCATGCGGATACCTATCTCCCGCGTGCGCTCCGTCACCGACACCAGCATGATATTCATCACTCCGATCCCACCAACAACCAGTGAAATCACCGCCACCAGCGTCAGGAACATCTGAAGAGTACGTGTGGTCTTTTCCGCCGTTTTCAAGAGGCCATCCATGTTCCAGGTGAAGAAATCCTTCTTCCCGTGGCGCAGGGTTAACAGCCGCTCAAGCTGCTGCTCGGCCAGCGCACTGTCGTAGCCCTCTTTCACGCGCACGGTGATGGAGTTGAGCCAGGACTGCCCCATGATCCGCCCGGAAATGGTGGTATACGGCAGCCAGACGCGCAGGATTTTACTGCTGCCAAACATCGACTGTTTCTCTTCCGCCACACCGATAACCGTCGCAGGCATGTTCCCGACGAGGATCACTTCGCCCACCACGCGGGTTTTATTGGGGAAGAGCTGCCTGCGTGAGTTGGCATCCAGAACCACCACCTGCGCCCTGCCCGCCAGTTGCTCGGCATTAAAGGTAGCCCCTTCGCTAAAGGTCATGCCGTAAACAGTAAAGTAGTCGCCGCTGACGCCGTTGGCGCTGGCCGCCACGTCGACATTGCCTACGCGCAGACGCAGGTTTTGCGACACCGCAGGTGTGGCTGAATTCACCCACGGCTGCTTCTGGATGGCCGTCAGGTCGTCATATTTCAGCGCCTGCTGATACTGCGGTTCGTCATCACCAAAATCTTTGCCGGGGTAGACGTCAATGGTGTTGGTGCCAATGGCACGGATATCCGCCAGCACCAGCTGTTTTGCCGCGTCACCTACCACCACTATCGACACCACCGACGCGATACCGATGATAATGCCGAGCATGGTCAGCAATGTGCGCATTTTATTGGCCGCCATTGCCAGCCAGGCCATTGTCAACGCTTCGCGAAAACTGCTGGAGAACTGCCCCCAGCCGGACGAGGTGGGCAAAGTCTCTTTCTGTACGGCATCCTTCGTCCGTCGGGCTGGCGGGTTACTGACCAGCTCGCCGTCATAGATCTCAATAATGCGTTCGGCCTGCGCAGCCACCAGCGGATCGTGAGTCACGATGATCACCGTATGCCCCTGGTCGCGAAGCTGGTGGAGGATCTCCATCACCTCTTCGCTGGAACGGCTGTCGAGCGCACCTGTGGGTTCATCGGCGAGGATGACTTGTCCACCGTTCATCAGCGCCCGCGCAATACTGACGCGCTGCTGCTGGCCGCCGGAAAGCTGCGACGGTTGATAATCCACCCGCTCCGCCAGCCCCAGACGCGTCAACAGCTCTCGTGCGCGCTCAAGGCGTTTTTTCCGCTCCACACCGGCATACACCGCCGGAACTTCAACGTTCTGTGCCGCACTCAGATGAGAAAGCAGATGATAGCGCTGAAAAATAAAGCCGAAATGTTCACGGCGCAATTTCGCCAGCGCGTCATCATCCAGCGTGGAGACGTCCGCCCCGGCAACGCGATACGTCCCGCTGGTCGGTTTATCCAGGCAGCCGAGAATGTTCATCAGCGTCGATTTGCCGGAACCCGACGCGCCAACAATCGCCACCATCTCGCCCGCCTCGACGCGCAGGGAAATACCCTTCAGCACCTCCACCGGGCCATCACCCGACGGATAACTGCGACGGATGTTATTTAACTCAAGCAACGCCGTCATTTAACGGCTCCGGGCAGACTTTCGCTGGTGACAACCTCCTCACCCTCTTCCAGCCCTTTCACTATCACCACATCAGTGTCGTTACGCGCGCCAATCACCACTTCACGTTCACGCGTTTCGCCATTGCGCAGCACTTTCACCTTATAGCGGCTGTCCCCGGCGGCTCCGCCCAGCGCAGAGAGTGGAATGGTCAATACGTTTTTCACACCGGTCAGCTGAATATGCACCTGCGCGGTCATGTCCAGACGCAGCACACCTTGCGGGTTTGGCACTTCAAAGCGGGCATAGTAGAAGATGGCATCGTTGACTTTTTCCGGCGTTGGCAGAATATCTTTCAGCACACCTTCATAGCGGGTCTGCGGATCGCCCAGCACAGTAAACCAGGCGCTTTGCCCCGGTTTAAGGTGAATCACATCCGCTTCAGAAACCTGTGCTTTCACCAGCATGGTGCCCATATCCGCCAGCGTCAGAATGTTCGGTGCCTGCTGCGCCGCAATCACGGTTTGTCCCTGCAGGGTGGTTATCTGAGTGACTTCCCCGGCCATCGGTGCCACGATTTGCGTGTAGTCGAGGTTGGTTTTTGCCGTATCCAGCGAAGCCTGATTGCGCTTAATTTGCGCGTCGATAGTGCCAATCTGCGCCTGTTTTACTGCCAGCGCCGTTGTTGCGGTATCCAGATCCTGTTGCGATATCGCCTGCGTTTTAGCCAGCGCCTGCTGACGGGTCAGTGTGACCTGAGCAAGATTACGTTCCGCCAGGGCCTGGCTGCGCTGCGCACGCAACTCCATCAGCGTCGCTTCCACTTCGCGGATCTGGTTTTCGGCCTGTTCAGGATCGATAACGCCAAGCAACTGACCTTTTTTCACCTTATCGCCAATCTCAACCGACAGCGTTTTCAACTGACCGCTCACCTGAGCACCCACATCAACCTTGCGCAGAGCATCAAGTTTGCCCGTCGCCAGCACGTTTTGTTGCAGTTCACCCGGACGAACAATCAGCGTCTGATATTGCGGCACGGGCGCATTCAGCACTTTCCAGAGCCAGAATCCGCCGACTAAGGCCACCACCGCCAGCAGCAGAACCAGCTTTCTGCGTTTTCCCTTAAGATTCATAAATATTCCCAATGAATGTTCTGGCAATCATAACTGTTGATTCTATCTAAACCGCACCTCAACGAAACCTCAAATTTCTGGAATCGTCACAATTTGTTTACGAGACGTTGATATACCTCCTGTTGAAATAAAGATCTTCCACAAGAAGGGATCTAACATGTCTTCCATCGTCGATACACCTCATTCACACTTGCCACAGCCTAAATCCGGCTGGCAATTATTTAAAAGCCTGGCCTCCGGGACAATCACGCCCGGGCTTGCGTGGCAAAACCCGTCCTATCGACGTAAGTTTGTACTACGTTCTTTGGCTACACCGTTCAACACGGCACGCCTGCTGGCAAGCCTGGCAAAACAACCTCGCCTGATGCAGATGTTACATGTGCAGCCAGGGTTACCGTGCCGTCTGCATCGCCCGTGGCTGACCGTAAATATGGATCGCCGACATACGCTGGAATCGCTTAGCTGGCACTATCAGACAATGAGTCGTCAGCTTCCGTCGACGCTGCTAAATGGCTATCTTTCTAAACAGGGTATAACGTTGCTGACGTTAACCGGTAAAGATGAGCAGCAATTTACCATCCGCCTGTGCGCCGATGCGTTTCTGGATAAAGAAGGCGAAGCCACTCTCGCTTTTTGTGACCAACAGAACACGGTGCTGGCAGAAATGACCTTCACCCTGTGCCCGTTTGAAGGGAAAACGACGCTCTTTATCGGTGGCCTGCAGGGGGCAAAAGCCCATGTTCCACATGAGCTGATCCAGGGCGCGACCAAAGCATGCCACGGCCTGTTCCCGAAACGTCTGCTGGTTGAAGCCGCCATGACGATCGGAGCCGTCTTCCCGGTGGAGCAGATTGTCGCGGTCAGTAACGCCACCCATATCTACCGCAGCTGGCGCTATCGTAAGAAAAAAGAGGGAAAACTGCTGGCCGATTACGACAGCTTCTGGCTCTCCATCGGCGGCCAACAGCAGGACAACGGTAACTTTGCGCTACCGCTGACCATGCCACGCAAACCGATGGAAGAAATTGCGAGCAAAAAACGCTCGGAATACCGCCGCCGCTATGAGCTACTGGATAGCCTGATCGACCAGGTAAACCAGGCCACCCACGGTTAATCCGCTCTCCCGCGAGCCAGCCAGAGTACGCGGGAGAACATTTTGCGCAGTAGCGTTGGAACAGACTCCACGCCTCTCTTCCCGGCTTCTATTGCCACTTCAATAGCCAGATCGGGTTTTGACGAACGGTGGATCGCTTTGGCGATCACCCGGCGCATATTCATAGGCACATCCACCGGCACCATCGCAACGCGGTGGAAAACATCGTCGAACCCCTGACGATACATAAAGTGTTCCATATCCATCGCTGGCAGCATGGTTAAATGGTCACGTTCTTCTTCCCGCTCGTTATTCAGCAGGCTGCGGACCGTAGAAGCATATTTTTTACCGGCCTCGTCACCGTCCACCAGTACGTGCCATTCAATGCCCATCCGACGGGCGAATCTAATCAGTGGCTTTAACCCTGACTGGGCAAACTCGATGACCTTAATACCTTCCGCATCGAAATGGTGTCCACACTGGCGCGCCAGTTCGTTGATAACCCAGGTTTCCGTTTCCCCTTCAACCAACAGCCAACAGCGCGCAAACAGCGACGATGCACGGTTAAAGCGGATATGAAACGCGATACGGCGTCCATCTTCCGCGTTTAGCCCACCCGGCCCAAGCCGGTAAGCAGAAACGCGTGATGATTCACGCACCAGGCGGCAGAGATATTCGACCGGCGTAAGCGATAACAGCTCACCAGAGTTGGTAGTCGTAATGCGCTGGAGGGGCAGCAGGTTCAGTAAGTGCCACGCAACGGAGAGCATAATCGGGTGCAGGCGCGTTTCCGGGTCTTCCACCAGCAGCAGCGGACGTGCATCGCGATCCAGGTGGATAGTACCTTTAGCCTGCAAAAGCGTGGAGAACAGCCCCAGTAAGATCACCCGGTGCGTTCGACCGCCAGGCCTGTCGATCATCCGGTTAATGATGTCGAGATAACGCCAGCTTCGCTGTTCATCGTGAGAACGGCGGCGCATCAGGCGATTACGTGACTGCGATGTCCCCTGCTCGGAAAAGTAGTGCTCCAGCAGTTGTACCATTGCGGACAACCCCTGGCGAATTTGACCATCGGTAAGATTCTGCGGGCGCGAAACCAGCTCACGCGCCAGGAAATCCAGCTCGCGGGCGGTGACTTCCACTTCCGGCATATTCGGCACCGTACCGTTACGGATACGCCGCATAAAGCGTGCATCTCGCAGGCGCAGTACCGGCGTCAGGCGGATCAAATGACGGGCCAGTTCGTCAATGTCATTTAACGGAATAGTGTCGCCTTTGGCATCCAGGAATTCGCGCAGGGTTAGCACGCTGCCGTTCTCGGCCAGCTCACCTTCCAGCCGGTAGAAAATACGATGAAAATCATCATTGCATTGCACCCAGCACTCTGACATCGGGCGGAAGCGGCGCACACGGTGACGCCCCGGCTCAGATTCACGGAAGGTCAGAATAATGTGCAGATGCTTCTCGCGCCCCGCCACATCCCCAGGCGGGAACCAGAAATCATCATGCACGAAGTGGTAGAGATCATCCTCGGGCGAAAGCAACAGCGTAAGCGCATCCAGCAGGCTGGACTTACCCCAGGCATTCTCCCCAATCAGAACATTGTTCTGCTCAAGAAGCAGAGATAAGCGGTTGATACCGCGAAATCCGACTATTTCCACACGTTCGAGAAGCATAAATCCCCCGAGAAACGATCACTTTTTCCTTCAAGTTATCAGGAGTATAACGGCACAAAGCCCGGCAGGACACTGTAATACACCTCGATTATTCCGAAGTAGCCAGAAAAAACCAGAATCTTCCTGTCAGATTTAATTTGAATTAGGTATAGCTGCACAAGATACTACCGCCCGAGAATTGGTCTATGCTGTATTCACTACCAATTTGAACAAGGATTGACATCACATTGCCTTAAATCAAACTTACAGAGTTTATTTGAGTGGCGAAGGGGTGTTGTTGGTTTTTAAAATAATGGCTCTTTGAGTCGTCATCCCTTTTATGGCGATATAGCCTGCACGCAAGCAAGCGTGCGGAATTTTATTATTGAGGTGGTTATGTTCAGGAAATTAGCAGCGGAATGCTTTGGTACATTCTGGTTAGTGTTTGGTGGCTGCGGTAGTGCTGTTCTGGCAGCAGCATTCCCGGAATTAGGAATTGGTTTTGTCGGTGTCGCGCTGGCATTTGGCTTAACCGTATTAACCATGGCGTATGCCGTGGGACATATTTCCGGTGGTCACTTTAACCCGGCAGTGACATTAGGCTTATGGGCGGGCGGTCGTTTCCCGGCCAAAGACGTTATCGGCTACATTGTTGCCCAGGTCGTCGGTGGTATTATTGCTGCGGCGGTTCTGTATGTCATCGCCAGCGGCAAAGCAGGCTTTGACGCAGCAGCCAGCGGCTTTGCCTCTAACGGCTTCGGTGAACACTCTCCAGGCGGCTACTCCATGCTGTCTGCCATCGTCATTGAAATTGTGCTGACCGCAGGCTTCCTGCTGGTTATCCACGGTGCAACAGACAAACAGGCACCGGCGGGCTTTGCCCCTATCGCCATTGGTCTGGCATTAACGCTTATCCACCTGATCTCTATTCCGGTCACCAACACCTCTGTTAACCCGGCGCGTAGTACTGCAGTCGCGATTTTCCAGGGCGGCTGGGCGCTTGAGCAGCTGTGGCTGTTCTGGGTGATGCCAATCATCGGTGGTATTTTGGGCGGCTTGCTGTACCGCACTCTGCTGGAAAAACGTGATTAATTGTTTTCTTCCTCTCCCCGTGGGAGAGGGTCGGGGTGAGGGCATCTTGCCGCACAACCCCTCCTGAATACAGGCCGGGTAAGCGTTCACGCTACCCGGCTTTCTTTTGCCGCTTTACTGGACAGCCTTTATTGGGTAGTGTTTCTGGCGCTTAACAGATACTTAACAGACATTCAAAAGGACCGGCTGTTCATGTTTTCAGGACTCCTCATCATTCTGCTGCCCCTGATTGTGGGCTACCTTATCCCGCTGCATCGAGAATCAGCACTAAGGCTCATCAATCGTTTTCTCAGCTGGATTGTCTACGTCATTCTTTTCTTTATGGGGATTAGCCTGGCGTTTCTGGATAACCTGGCCGCCAATTTGCTGTCGATCCTGCATTATTCTGCCGTAACTGTTGTGGTTATTTTGCTGTGCAATATTGCCGCGCTGTTCTGGCTGGAACGCTCTATTCCATGGAAAAATAATCATCATCAGGAAAAACTGCCTTCCCGTATTGCAATGGCGCTGGAATCGTTAAAATTATGCGGCGTCGTGGTACTCGGTTTTCTTCTGGGACTCACCGGATGGTCCTTTTTACAACACGCCACGGAAGCCAGCGAATATACGCTGATATTCCTGCTGTTCCTGATTGGTATACAGCTGCGAAATAATGGCATGACGCTGAAGCAGATTGTCCTCAACCGCCGGGGAATGATTGTGGCCGTTGTGGTGATTGGCAGTTCAATGGCCGCTGGGGTGATTAACGCCTTTATTCTCGACCTGCCGCTGAAAACCGGCCTGGCAATGGCGTCGGGTTTTGGCTGGTATTCCCTTTCCGGTATTCTGCTCACCGAATCTTTCGGCCCGGTCATTGGCAGCGCCGCTTTCTTTAATGACCTGGCACGCGAGCTGATTGCCATCATGCTGATCCCGGGACTGGTGCGCCGTAGCCGCTCTACCGCGCTCGGTCTGTGTGGTGCGACCTCAATGGACTTTACCCTGCCGGTGTTACAACGTTCTGGCGGCCTGGAGATGGTGCCTGCCGCCATCGTACACGGCTTTATTTTGAGCCTGCTGGTACCTGTTCTGATGGCGTTCTTCTCCGCCTGATACTTCTTTGGCGGTAGTCAACCTGCCGCCAAAATTGCGCTAAATCAATATCCCTCTATTTTGTAGCAGAAAGAACTTTTCTCCGTTCTGGCACAGGCATAATCTAAAACATGTATATCAAATATAACTTTAACAGGTGTGATTATGTTTTGTGTGCAATGTGAACAAACCATCCGTACTCCGGCAGGTAATGGCTGCTCCTACGCGCAAGGTATGTGCGGCAAAACGGCAGAGACGTCAGACCTGCAGGATCTGTTGATTGCTTCCCTGCAAGGACTTTCCGCATGGGCATTCAAAGCCCGTGAATACGGCATTATCGACCACTACGTAGACAGTTTCGCCCCTCGCGCATTTTTCTCCACGCTGACTAACGTAAACTTTGATTCTCCTCGCATTGTGGGTTACGCCCGCGAAGCCATCGCCCTGCGCGAAGCGCTCAAAGCACAGTGTCTGAATGCAGACGCCAGCGCCCGCGTGGATAACCCAATGGCGGAGCTGCAACTGGTGAGCGATGACCTGGGCGAACTGCAGCGCCAGGCGGCAGAATTTACCCCGAACAAAGACAAAGCGGCGATTGGCGAGAACATTCTCGGTCTGCGTCTGTTGTGCCTGTACGGCCTGAAAGGTGCGGCGGCCTATATGGAGCACGCGCACGTTCTCGGCCAGTACGACAACGATATTTATGCGCAGTACCACAAAATTATGGCGTGGCTGGGTACCTGGCCTTCCGACATGAACGCGCTGCTGGAGTGCTCGATGGAAATCGGGCTGATGAACTTCAAAGTGATGAGCATTCTGGATGCCGGTGAAACCAACACCTACGGCCACCCGACCCCAACTCAGGTCAACGTGAAGGCGACCGAAGGTAAGTGCATCCTGATCTCCGGCCATGACCTGAAAGATCTCTACAACCTGCTGAAGCAGACTGAAGGTACCGGCGTTAACGTTTATACCCACGGGGAAATGCTGCCCGCGCACGGCTACCCTGAACTGCGTAAGTTCAAACATCTGGTCGGTAACTACGGCAGCGGCTGGCAGAACCAGCAGGTTGAGTTCGCCCGCTTCCCTGGCCCAATCGTGATGACCTCTAACTGCATCATCGACCCAACCGTAGGCGCGTATGACGACCGCATCTGGACCCGCAGTATCGTTGGCTGGCCGGGTGTGAGCCACCTCGAAGGCGACGATTTCGGCCCGGTTATTGCCCAGGCACAGCAAATGGCGGGCTTCCCGTACAGCGAAATCGAACACCTGATCACCGTCGGCTTTGGCCGCGAAACTCTGCTGGGCGCTGCGGATTCGCTGATTGACCTGGTCAGCCGTGAAAAACTGCGTCACATCTTCCTGATCGGCGGCTGTGACGGCGCGCGCGGCGAACGTAATTACTTCACCGATTTTGCCACCAGCGTACCGGACGACTGCCTGATCCTGACCCTGGCATGCGGTAAGTACCGCTTCAACAAACTGGACTTCGGTGACATCGAAGGTCTGCCACGTCTGGTGGATGCCGGTCAGTGTAACGATGCTTACTCTGCCATCATTCTGGCCGTCACTCTGGCTGAAAAACTGGGCTGTGGCGTGAACGATCTGCCGCTGTCGCTGGTGCTCTCCTGGTTCGAACAGAAAGCGATTGTCATCCTGCTGACCCTGCTCTCTCTGGGTGTGACCAACATTGTGACCGGCCCAACAGCACCAGGCTTCCTGACGCCGGATCTGCTGGCCGTACTGAACGAGAAATTCGGTCTGCGTTCCGTCACTAACGTTGAAGATGATATGAAGCAACTGCTGAGCGCGTAAGGAGCTATTGATGACGATGCCAACCTCACAGTGTCCGTGGCGGATGCAGGTTCATCACATCCGTCAGGAGACGCCGGACGTGTGGACGCTGTCACTGCAGTGTCATGACTACTATCCGTATCGTGCCGGTCAGTATGCGCTGGTCAGTGTCCGCAACGCGGCGGACACCCTGCGCGCCTACACCATCTCCTCTACGCCGGGTGTGAGCGAGTACATTACGCTCACTATCCGTCGCATTGATGACGGCGCTGGCTCTCAGTGGCTGACCCGTGACGTGAAACGTGGTGACTATATCTGGTTGTCTGACGCGCAGGGGGATTTCACCTGTGACGACAAGGCAGAGGATAAATTCCTGCTGCTGGCCGCTGGTTGTGGCGTAACACCGGTGATGTCAATGCGCCGCTGGCTGGCTAAAAACCGCCCGCAGTCCGACGTGCAGGTGATCTTCAGCGTCCGTTCACCGGAAGATGTGATTTTTGCCGACGAATGGCGTAACTATCCGGTCACGCTGGTTGCTGAAAACAATGCTACCCACGGCTTTGTGGCCGGTCGCCTGAGCCGCGAGCTGCTGCAAAACGTGCCGGATATTGCCTCACGCACCGTGATGACCTGCGGCCCTGCGCCGTATATGGACATTGTCGAAGAGGACGTGAAAGCGCTGGGTGTCACCCGCTTCTTCAAAGAACAGTTCTTTACGCCTGTGGCGGAAGCGGCGACCAGCGGTATGAAGTTCACCAAACTGCAACCGGCGCAAACCTTCTTTGGCCGCGTGGGCACCACGCTGCTGGAAGCGCTGGAAAGCAACAACGTGCCGGTCGTTGCTGCCTGTCGTGCTGGCGTGTGCGGTTGTTGTAAGACGAAAGTGGTGGACGGTAACTACACCGTGACCAGCACCATGACGCTGACCGACGCGGAAATCGCCGAAGGGTATGTACTGGCCTGCTCATGTCACCCGCAGGGTGACCTTGTTCTCGCATAAACGGTAAACGTTCACTCGTAGGCCCGGTAAGCGTTAGCGCCACCGGGCTTTTTGTCGGGTGGTACTGCGTTTACCCGACCGACAATGACACTACCGCCACGCGGGGTCTTTCCCCACTGCGTAACGCCCTGCCCCTAAAAACGCTATCGCGAGTGAACCCATAAAGAAGTAGACCAGGCTCTCCATCGCCCACGCGCCTACGGCGTCGAGCGCAAAGGTTTCACCCGTGCCCACCATCAGCCATGCCACCACCATCGTAAATGCCAGTACCAGCGCTGCGGGACGTGTAAGGAAACCAAGAATGATCAGGATCGGTGCCACGACTTCGCCAATCAAGACGCCATAAGCAATGAACCCCGGTAGCCCTTTTTCCACCAGCAAATGACTGATGAACCCAACGCCGCCCAATAATTTGTGTAATCCGTGAAACAACATCAGCCCGCCAACGGCAAGTCGTAACAAAAGTTTGCCAAGATCGTCGCACGCTAGCTTTTTATTAACAGCAGTTAACAATGATTTAACCATTTGGAATGATTCCTGTTTTCACCCGTGGTATCACCAGATTATGTCGGATAATGACATCTGAAAAGCACCCGTTAATAGGGGGGATTTGGCAGGCAATACAGAGGCTTTCTTCTAAGCTTGTAAGCGATATGACAAAAAGGAGCGGGACACTCATGAAACAAACCGTGGCTGCATACATAGCAAAAACCCTCGAACAGGCTGGTGTAAAACGTATCTGGGGCGTCACTGGCGACTCCCTGAACGGACTCAGTGACAGTCTCAACAAGATGAAAACCATTGAATGGATGCCAACCCGTCATGAAGAGGTTGCCGCCTTTGCCGCCGGAGCCGAAGCGCAACTCACGGGTGAACTGGCCGTCTGTGCCGGGTCATGCGGGCCGGGAAACTTACACCTGATCAACGGCCTGTTTGACTGCCACCGCAACCATGTGCCGGTGCTGGCGATAGCGGCTCACATCCCCTCGACGGAAATCGGCAGCGGCTATTTTCAGGAGACCCATCCTCAGGAGCTGTTTCGTGAATGCAGCCACTACTGCGAGCTGGTTTCCACACCGGAGCAGATCCCTCAGGTACTGGCGATTGCGATGCGCAAAGCCGTACTGAACCGGGGAGTTTCCGTCGTGGTGTTGCCGGGCGATGTGGCACTCAGGGCAGCACCGGAAAGTGCCAGCAGCCACTGGTATCACGCGCCGCAGCCGGTGGTTACGCCCACCGAAGAGGAACTGAAAAAACTGGCGCAGTTGCTGCGTTACTCCAGCAACATCGCCCTGATGTGCGGCAGCGGCTGCGCGGGGGCACATCAGGAACTGCTGGCGTTTGCCGGTAAACTGAAATCCCCGATTGTCCACGCCCTGCGCGGCAAAGAACACGTGGAGTACGATAACCCGTACGATGTGGGCATGACCGGGCTGATTGGTTTTTCCAGCGGTTTCCACACTATGATGAACGCCGACACGCTCATTTTGCTCGGCACTCAATTCCCTTATCGTCCGTTCTACCCGACGGATGCCAAAATCATTCAGATTGATATCAACCCGGCCAGCATTGGCGCGCACAGCAAAGTCGATATGGCGCTGGTGGGTGACATCAAATCCACCCTGGCCGCCCTGCTGCCGCACCTTGAAGAAAAAACAGATCGGACATTCCTCGATAAAGCCCTGAGTGATTACCGCAATGCGCGTAAAGGCCTGGACGATCTCGCCAAACCGAGCGATAAGGCCATCCATCCGCAATACCTGGCACAGCAAATCAGCCATTTTGCTGACGACGACGCCATCTTTACCTGCGATGTGGGCACGCCAACCGTCTGGGCAGCGCGCTACCTGAAAATGAACGGTAAGCGCCGCCTGCTGGGCTCGTTTAACCACGGCTCAATGGCCAACGCCATGCCGCAGGCGCTGGGAGCGAAAGCCACCGTGCCAGAGCGTCAGGTGGTGGCAATGTGTGGCGACGGCGGGTTCAGCATGCTGATGGGTGATTTCCTGTCGGTGGTACAGATGAAGCTCCCGCTTAAAATCGTGGTCTTTAACAACAGTGTGCTGGGCTTCGTGGCGATGGAGATGAAGGCCGGTGGTTATCTCACCGACGGTACCGAACTGCACGATACCCATTTCGCCCGTATCGCTGAAGCGTGCGGCATCACCGGTATCCGCGTGGAAAAAGCCGCTGATGTGGACGAAGCGCTCCAGCGCGCCTTCACCATCGACGGACCGGTGCTGGTGGATGTCGTGGTCGCCAAAGAAGAGCTGGCAATCCCGCCGCAGATCAAGCTGGAGCAGGCCAAAGGATTTAGCCTCTACATGCTGCGCGCCATTATCAGCGGACGCGGTGATGAAGTGATCGAACTGGCAAAAACCAACTGGCTCAGGTAAAACATTTCACATGACCTCTGACATTAAAGGGATGTGAAATGATTGATTTACGCAGCGATACTGTTACCCGCCCGAGCCGTGCCATGCTCGAAGAGATGATGGCCGCCCCGGTCGGGGACGACGTCTATGGTGACGATCCAACCGTCAACGAACTGCAGCGTTATGCCGCAGAACTGAGCGGTAAAGAGGCCGCGCTGTTCCTGCCAACCGGCACCCAGGCGAACCTGGTGGGGCTACTCAGCCACTGTGAACGCGGTGAAGAGTATATCGTCGGCCAGGGTGCGCATAACTACCTGTATGAAGCGGGCGGCGCAGCGGTGCTCGGCAGCATTCAGCCACAGCCGATTGATGCCGCACCGGACGGCTCCCTGCCGCTCGATAAGATCGCCGCAAAAATCAAAGCTGACGATATCCACTTCGCCCGTACAAAACTGCTCAGTCTGGAAAATACCCATAATGGCAAAGTGCTGCCGCGTGAGTATCTGAAAGCCGCATGGGAATTTACCCGCGAGCGCAAGCTGGGGCTGCACGTTGACGGCGCGCGCATCTTTAACGCCGTGGTGGAGTATGGCTGCGAGCTGAAAGAGATCACCCAATATTGTGACTCGTTCACCATTTGCCTCTCTAAAGGCCTGGGTACACCGGTAGGTTCCCTGCTGGTCGGCAATGCGGACTACATCAAACGCGCCAACCGCTGGCGTAAGATGACCGGCGGCGGAATGCGTCAGGCGGGGATTCTGGCGGCGGCAGGGTTATATGCCCTGAAAAACAACGTGGCGCGCCTGAAGGACGATCACGACAACGCGGCATGGATGGCGACTCAATTGCGCGAAATCGGTGCCGACGTGATGCGTCACGACACCAATATGCTGTTTGTCCGCGTGGGTGACGAGCACGCTGCCGCGCTGGGTGAATTTATGAAAGCGCGTGGCGTGTTGATTAATGCCTCTCCGGTGGTGCGTCTGGTTATGCATCTCGATGTTAGCCGTGAACAGCTGTCAGAGGTGGTGAAACACTGGCAGGCATTTTTACAGCGTTAAGTAAGGAGCATAACGTGCCGCAACGTATTCTGGTGCTTGGTGCCAGTGGGTATATCGGTCAGCACCTGACGTCTGCGTTAAGCCAGCAGGGGCACCAGGTGCTGGCAGCGGCACGCAGCATTGAGCGCCTGCAAAAACAAAATTTGCCCGGCGTGACCTGTCACAGCGTCGATCTCAACTGGCCACAAGAACTTCCTGCCCTGCTGGAAGGGGTCGATACGCTTTACTACCTGGTCCACAGCATGGGTGAAGGTGGGAATTTTATTGCCCACGAGCGTCAGGTGGCAATGAACGTCCGTGACGCCCTGCGGCAAACGCCGGTAAAGCAGGTGATATTTTTAAGCTCGCTACAGGCTCCCGCAAATGAACAGTCCGATCACCTTCGCGCCCGCCAGCTCACGGCTGACACGTTGCGCAGCGCGAATATTCCCGTCACCGAACTACGGGCGGGGATCATCGTGGGAGCCGGTTCCGCCGCATTCGAAGTGATGCGCGATATGGTCTACAACCTGCCGGTACTCACGCCACCGCGCTGGGTGCGCTCGCGCACCACGCCAATTGCGCTGGAGAATTTACTTCATTATCTGGTGGCGTTGCTGGATCACCCAACCGACACACATCGCGTACTGGAAGCCGCTGGCCCTGAAGTGCTGAGCTATCAGGAACAATTTGAACATTTCATGAACGTCAGTGGCCGCCGACGCTGGCTGGTCCCTATCCCCTTCCCGACCCGCTGGATCTCGGTCTGGTTTTTAAATGTTATTACCTCGGTGCCGCCAACCACCGCGAAAGCGCTGATCCAGGGGCTAAAGCACGATCTACTGGCAGACGATCGCGAACTGCGCGCGCTGATCCCACAGACGTTGATCCGCTTTGACGACGCGGTTCGCAACACGCTGAAAGAGGAAGAGAAACTGGTGAACTCCAGCGACTGGGGTTATGACGCGCAGGCATTTGCCCGCTGGCGACCGGAGTATGGCTATTACCCAAAACAGGCAGGCTGCACGGTCAAAACCTCTGCCAGCCTCGCGGCGCTGTGGGAAGTCGTGAACCAGATTGGCGGTAAAGAGCGCTATTTCTTCGGCAATATCCTCTGGCAAACGCGTGGCGCGATGGATCTGCTCGTCGGCCATCGGCTGGCGAAAGGCCGTCCTGCTCACCCGTATCTTGAGGTGGGCGATACGGTCGACAGCTGGAAGGTGATTATCGTCGAGCCGGAAAAACAGCTGGCGCTGCTGTTCGGTATGAAAGCGCCAGGGCTGGGTCGACTCTGCTTTACCCTCAAAGACAAAGGCGACCACCGTGAACTGGATGTGCGCGCCTGGTGGCATCCTCACGGTATGCCGGGTCTGTTCTACTGGTTGTTCATGATCCCCGCGCACCTGTTTATCTTCCGCGGAATGGCCAAACGTATTGCGCAACTGGCAGCACAAAAGCAGGAAAAATGCTAAATAAAACTCTTATTCTTTCACCTTTCCCATTGCATAGCGCCGTAATTCACGAAAGAATGCGCACGAAATTCTTTTTCAACACAGTGGATTGATATGAAGGTACTGGTTACCGGGGCGACCAGCGGCTTAGGCCGAAATGCGGTCGAGTTTCTGCGCAACAAAGGCATCAGCGTCAGGGCGACCGGTCGCAATGAAGCAATGGGTAAACTTCTGCAAAAAATGGGTGCAGAATTTGTCCACGCCGACCTGACGGAGCTGGTTTCTTCTCAGGCAAAAGTGATGCTCGCCGGTATTGATACGCTGTGGCACTGCTCCAGTTTTACTTCCCCGTGGGGCACGCAGGAAGCCTTTGATCTCGCCAACGTGCGCGCCACGCGCCGTCTGGGCGAATGGGCCGTTGCATGGGGCGTACGTAACTTTATTCATATCTCTTCACCATCACTCTATTTCGACTATCACCACCACCGCGATATTCAGGAAGATTTCCGTCCGGCGCGTTTTGCCTGTGAGTTTGCCCGCAGCAAGGCGGCCAGCGAAGAGGTGATCGACCTGCTGGCGCAGTCGAACCCGCATACGCGGTTTACCGTGCTGCGTCCGCAAAGCCTGTTCGGCCCGCATGACAAAGTGTTTATCCCACGTCTGGCGCAGATGATGCACCACTACGGTAGCGTACTGCTGCCACGGGGTGGCGATGCGCTGGTGGATATGACTTATTACGAAAACGCCGTACACGCCATGTGGCTGGCGAGCCAGCCGGACTGCGATAAGCTGGTGTCAGGCCGCGCGTACAACATCACTAACGGCGAGTCCTGCACGCTACGCAGCATTGTGCAGCGGCTGATTGACGAGTTGCAGATCCACTGCCGTATTCGCTCTGTGCCCTACCCGATGCTGGATATGATCGCCCGCAGTATGGAGCGTTTTGGCAGTAAATCCGCCAAAGAGCCCGCGCTGACGCACTATGGCGTCTCAAAGCTCAACTTTGACTTTACGCTGGATATTTCACGCGCTGAGAACGAGCTGGGGTATAAACCGATTGTGACGCTGGATGAAGGGATTGTGCGCACGGCGGCGTGGTTACGCGATCACGGGAAATTGCACCGCTAAGAGACCCGGCCTCATGTAGGCCTGGTAAGCGCTACGCCATCCTGCAAAAGACAGGGAGTGCGACCTGATGTCCTCACCCTGCACCTCTCCCATAGGGGAAGAGGCAAAAAAAATATTACGATAAAAAGAATAAGGCGTTGTCTGTTCCTCCGGCGATTTCGAAAACAAAAAAATGGTATCATTTCATCCTCTGCGATTCCGCAATAGAATTGATCGACATAATGATTTCACGTTATCCTGAACATGAATATTTATTCCCTAATCAGGGTTACGGTCAAAAGGTCAAACGCTGGAAAGATAAATTAGCTTCTGGTTTGAATGGAAAACATTCACAGGGACCAACAAAACATATGTCCAGCGATATGCTGTCTGATAATATTGAACGCTTCTGTAAAAAACACCAGGTGATTAAATTTATCCCACGAGATTTCCGCCGAACGTTTAAGACTCTGGCTGGACAACTGAAAATCACAAAAGAAATTCGTGACAGAATACAGCACCATGCTTTACATGATGTTTCATCTGTACACTACGACAGATATGATTACAATGAAGAAAAATTAGAAGCGCTTTTAAAATTGGAAAGTAAACTGCATGAGTTAATGAAGTTCTAAATCAGTTATTCCACAGTAATTATCACCACCAGGAATGATATTCAATATATAATTCTCGGTGGTGATAATTTGATTTTTAGTTACTTTTCCCCACGTAATAAATGTGATCCCCCCCCAATTCTCATATGTAAAATGTATAATATCTTACAGCCAAAATGGCACTTAATTATTAACGATTCAACTAATGGAGAAGGTGAATATTATGGCGAGAGGATATTTTTTGACTGTGGGCTGTAAAACATCATGTGGTGGCTCAATCATTACAGGTTATGCGCAACATTCATTAACAGGGCAACCTACAGCCAGAAATGGAGATAAATACATATGTGGAGTTGATAAACAGGTTCATACTATTTTGGGTGGAATTCCGTTCTATTCTATAGATGGTGTAGCAGCAGCAGGGACTTTGCATAGTCGGGGAAGTTGTGATTGTAAATGTGAATTTATCCCTTCTGATTTTTCGATGTCTTATGATGATGAGCCTGTATCCAGACCTCAAAGACTTCAATCGTCCATACCAACCCCGATAGCACCAAAACCGGCGTCAACACCAACTTTCTCTCCTCAGCCACCAGCAGCCACACCTCCAAAACCAATTTCCCCTGTGCCAGTAAAAGAGGAAGAACAACGCGAACCAGTAGATGCGGGATTTTGCGTATTACCCTATGAGGCTACTCCCTCAACATATGAATCTTATATTTTTGTTAATCCCCCGGAGGGAACGCGTGAGCTGTATAAGAAATTAAATCCCGATATAAAGAAAAAACCTGGTTCAATTTTGATTATTGCAGATCCAGAAAAGCAGGATGCAGATCAAATAAAACATATCGAGAAAGCCAGAGATAAAATTGATAGTGCACTAGAATCATTAACATTAGATGAAGCAAGATTTTTGTATCAAAGCAGACATGTAATAGATATGTTTACATCATATAGTTCTGACTATGGTGGCATTCTTAGTGATATGTCAGAAAAATATTTTGGAGAAATTGAAAATACATTAAAGCAAATTCAGGATGCATATAAAAATCAATATATAACGCATGGGACGTTAATTAGTGAGCAATTTTTTGCAGAACGAAAACAATTATTCAAAAAACTGGATTGGATATTTTTAAAAATATTTAGGGAGCACATTGGTCTTACTCAATATGATGATATGAAAAAAGCACTAAGATTATCTTCGTCTTCAATTGTCCATAAATGGAATCAGACAGGGGTTAACGATATTGAAGGTTATGCAACATATATAGAAAAATCGGCAAAACTGGCTAAGTTAATGAAAAAATTCAATGCAGTTAGTATTGGTCTATCTGCATTGAATGGTGCTAATTCTATTTATGATGCCTGTACAATTGGCAGAGATTGTGAAAAAACGGCTTATACCGAAATTGGCAGGTTTTCAGGAGGTTTGTTAGTTCCTGCGATGTTTAATGCTTCAATCGAGTCTGGTGCAACCGCAATATGTTCAGTAGTATTGACTGCATTAAGTGCTCCAGAGGGCGGCGTTGGAGGTATTGCTTGCGGGATCGTTGTACAGGCAGCGGCAGCATTTGGCGTAAGCAAGGCTGGAGAAAAGATAGGTGAAACATCCGGTGAGGTAATATACAATGCGACAAAATAAAACAGGGGAAAAGTAAGAGTTATTATTTTATCTATAGGGCATAGAGAGAAAATGATTAATAAATCATCAATTACTTTAAGTTTAATAGGTATAGTATTTTTAGGAGGTATAATTATATACATTCTAATGTTTATAGCCAATAGAAATTTTTATACTATATGTGATTTATATAAAAATAAATTTGGAAAGTTACCATTGAGTACAGATTTATTTTATACATCATCACCATTTTTTTTAGCGGGATATAATATGAAGATGAGTTTCATATTATGGCCTATGTTATATAATAAAAAGTCCAAATATAGTGAAAACATTAATGATGTAGAGTTTATACGTTCGCTTCCTAAAAAACTCACCAGAATATACGTGATACATTTTTATTTTAGCATGATTATTGCCTTTTTCGCTTGTTCACTTGCGGTAATGTTATATGCAATAAAGTAAATGTTTCATCATACTGGTGATAATGGTATACACGAACTAAAACGGCAACCTTTCGGTTGCCGTTTGTTTTTACAGAGCCGTCCAGGCGTCAGACCATGCCAGACCTGCGCCTGGTTCATAGTATGCCGGGGCGTTGTTACACCAGCCGCTGTACGGGAACGGTTTGCACTGGAACAGTTTACCGTGGTTGTTCACGATATCACCTGCCTTGTACTTGCTGTTCGCGCTCCACGCTGCGTAAGAGCCGGAAGTGCCTTCGTCTTTCGACGGCGTGGCCGCTTTCGCTTTCACGTTCAGCAGATAGGTCGTCGTGCTGCTCAGTTCACCGTCGCTGACGGTCAGGCTCACTTCAATCTGCTGAGCCGTAGCAGACTCCGGAGCCGTGAAGGTGACAACCGCTTTGTCCTGGCCGGTCACCGTGGTGCCGTCCTGGGAACGCCAGGTGTAGGTCAGCGTGTTACCATCCGGATCGGTTGAACCTTCCGCACTCAGGGAAACCTGAGCACCGGCTTCAACCGCGCCGACCGGGCCGGCAATCTGCGCGACTGGCGCATGGTTTACCACCGCCGGTTCAGCCGGGGTCTCGTCTGGCGTTGGCGTTGGCGTTGGTGCTGGCGTCTCGTCAGATGGCGCTGGTGTTACCGGTGTTTCATCAGCAGGCGTGACGGAAGAACCGTCATCGTTGATGATGTTAACGTTGTAGAATTTCTTCACGCAGTTAGTGTAATCACCCTCTTTGAACGCGCTGAATGGCGTCTGGTAGCCCACCAGCTGGCAAGAGTACGTCTTGCCGTCTGGCGTGTCTGCGCTCCATCCCCAGTCCTGCTCCCAGTAGATCTTCAGCGCACCGGAACCCCCTTCATCAAACTGCTTCATGTTGGCACAACCCAGCACTTCATTAGCCGGAACAGGCACTTTCAGGTAGTTAGCAAACTCCTTGTAGTACTTGATACGGTTCTGAGACTGAGCGATTTCAGTCGGGCCGCCGCACTCTACGCCACCGTTGATGATCTGGGTAGTCACGCCGAAGCCCGGTACCAGACCGTTGGCTTTATCGTGATCGTTCGGCTGCCAGGTTCCGTCGATAACCTGAAGCATGCTTGGTTTTGGCGGCTGCGGATAAGCGAAGAAGAAGATGGCACTCGCCAGGTTCAGCCAGGTATCTGCCACCAGCTCCGGTTTGTCGAGCAGAGTGCGAACGGTACCGAACATCGCTTCAGAGAACGGACCGTAGTTGTAGTTGTAAGACAACTGTTTAGCACCGCGACCAAAGTAGCTCACGAAGTCGCCATCTTTGTCTTTACCGCACGGCCAGGTCTGGCCCTGCCAGATTTCCGGGTTACATTCGCCGTTGTACCCCCCCTTCTGCCCTTCACTCCAGCCCATCTCACGGACGTGAACCAGCGCCTGACGCCATTCAGCCTCCGGACGCCAGCTTTCATGGCCGCCGGTTTCCTGGGCAAAGTGCGCAAACATGGTTGCCAGCTCTTTACGGCAAATCGCGTCGCTGTCACGTCCGTCATTATAGGACTTACACAGCGCCGGGAATTTGCCCACTGCTTTCAGGAAGTTGCTGTAGGTGTAAGAGGCTGCGCGCATCGGGAACAGGTATTCCCAGTCGCTCTCTTTCACGATACCTTCAACACGTTTTACGTTATCCGGGTTAGCCGCGCGACCTGGTTCGATCATTTCAACCTGCGCGTTATCCAGCGTACGGATGGTGTCCTTTACGGAAGCCATCAGTGGGAAACTGGTCAGCTCATGTTCTTTTTTCGCCAGATCGCTGGCTTTCATGGTGTACGGTTCGCTGCTGGTCGCCTGCAGTGATGCAGCCTGAGCCATAAACGGAGCAATACATGCTCCTGCAACGAGTACGCTCAGAAGAGTCCTTTTAGTCATCTCAAATAATCCTGTTTTTAAGCAACAATGGTTAATGCAAACCCGGTTTATGTATTATTCCGTTAATAAATAAACCTGAGCGTGCAGTTATTTTCATTTTCTGAAGAACACTGAACGGCATTCTTCAAAAAACAAAAATCAATATTCATAGGTACTACGCGGTTTTATTTCCTGATATTTACGCCAGACCTTATGGGCATAAATCATCCGCTGCGGATAATTTTCTTTTTTCAATCCGGCATTATAGGCACCCACTGCTTCCCAGTTATAACCGTATACTTTAATCATATTTGATAATATTGAGGCACCCACCATAATGGAGGTGCAGGGCTCAGTTATCAGACGGCGCTCATCAATCCCATATCGCTGTAACTCTTCAAAATGCGTGCTATTAATTTGCATTAACCCTACATCATGTGAACCATCACGGTTCCAGCCGATAGCGTAAGGGTTCATACCCGACTCCACTTTCGCGATGGCAAATAATAAATACGGATCGACATGATAATAATGCGCCGCTTTATCCCAGCAGTTTGCAAATACGCTTTGGCTAACTAACAGTAATAATAAAATTATGCGTTTCATTTCTGCACCTGTTTACGTTATATCCCATCCTCTCCTTGCGCACGTCACTGTTATTTTAGAATTGACCACACCCGAAGCGGGGTGTGGTCGGGTATTGCGGGCGAATATCGCACCCGCAATTTTGGTTCAGAAGATTATTTGCAGTCCGCAGACGCGCCTTCTTTCACCCATACATCGCTGTTGCCTGGCTTATCACCACGGGTCCACCATTTCGCACGGTATACAGAACCCTGATACGTGGTGGTTTCACCGCCGTTATAAACGATGTCTGAACGCCAGTTCATTTTCACCTGGCTGACCAGTTCCCACGCGTCGGCACCAAAGCCAGGTTTGTTACCCTGAGTCCAGTACTTCGCTTTCCACACCAGGTTATCGCTGCTGACGGTATCGCCGCTGTTGTAAACCTTGCTGGCGGACCATGCCGCATATTTGCTGGCATTGGCGTCAACCGGGTTGTCACAGCTGCCTGTCGCAGCACCTTCGTCAGCTGGCGGTGTTACGTCATCAGCTGGCGGAGTCACGTCGTCAGAAGGTGGGGTAACGTCATCTGCTGGTGGGGTCACGTTATCTACGGCTTTCGGAGTCACGGTGACCTGTACGTTGGACTGTACGCTGGTCTTACCGTCAGAAACGATCACGCTCAGGGTGTAGCTGGAGTCTGAACTTACCTCTGGTGCCGTGATTGTGACGCTGGAGGTATCCGTACCGGTGGCATGCATATCGGCAGGAACGCTCCAGGAGTAGGTCAGCGCATCACCATCTGGATCCGCAGCCTGTGCGTTCAGGGTAAAGCTCTGGCCTGCTTCCAGGGTCACGGCTTCCATCTGGTTCACAACCGGTGCCTGGTTAGCTTTCGGCGCTTTGTTCACGACCTGTACGTCAACCGCATTGCTCAGCCCTTTCGCGTCAGTCACGGTCAGGCGGAAAGCCAGCGTCTGGTTGCTGGTGACAGCCGACACGTTGAAGGACGCTTTCGCTTTCGTGCTGTTGCTGATGGTTACCGATGGACCAGAGATCTGCGTCCATTTGTAGGTGATCGCATCACCATCCGGATCGGCAGAAGCGGAACCGTCCAGCGTTACGGTGACCGGGCCAGTGACGGTCTGGTCAGCCGCCGTCGCAACCGGTGCATGGTTAGTCACAACCGGATCAACCGGTGCAGAGCCACCCATCAGGCTTTCGTTCATCGCATTCAGAATATCGCCATTATCCGAGTCGATAGACCAGGAGAACAGGCCGCCCAGGTGTTTCGACAGAACGTACTTACCTTTCGCGGTCGCCGAGCGGGCATCTTCATAGGAGATCAGATCGCCGGTGGATTTGTTAAAGACGTAAGGCGCTTCGGCGTCAGCGTCATAGCCGTATTCCCAGCCAGGCTTGCCTTTGTATTCGTTGACAATCTGACGATAGTCAACCACGCCGGGTTCCCAGGTCCCCTTCACAGGACCTGTTGCGGTACCCGTGAACGGATTGTTACCCGTCTGGCCATGCACGCCGGTCCAGCCACGACCATACATCCCGGTCCCCACAACGATCTTACCTGGCTGTACGCCCTGTTGCAGCAGCGCATCCACACCATTAGCCGTGGTGTAGTCGGTATCCGGACGCCATGCCGGAGCATGCAGTGCCGCCTGATGGCCCAGTTCAGTGTTGCTCCACGCGCCATAGAAGTCATAGCTCATCAGGAAGATGTGATCGAGGTACTGCTGAGCGGTGGTGTAATCCACGTCGTCGATCTTATCTTTGCCGGAACCAATCGCCGTGGTCAGTTCATAGGTACGGCCTGTTTCCGTCGACAGCTCATTCAGCATTGCACGCAGATCGTGCATCAGGGCCGTGTAGGTTGCTTTATCCTGCTGAATGTTACCCAGCGTTTCATTCACGCCACCGCCACCAGGGAATTCCCAGTCGATATCCACACCGTCAAAGAATTTCCAGGTTTTCAGGAAATCTTTCACAGAGGAGACAAAGCGCGCGCGAATAGCAGGATCGTTCATTTTGAAGAACGGATCGGACATGGTCCAGCCCCCGATAGATGGCAGGACTTTCAGGCCCGGGTGCGCTTTTTTCAGCGCCATCAGCTGACCGAAGTTACCTTTGTATGGGTCATCCCAGTTGGAGACGCCAGACTGTGGTTTCTGCAGGGCAGCCCACGGATCGTGGATCGCCACGGTATAATCCGGACGGCCTGCACAGGCACGCTGCAACGCCGCAAAGCTATTGCCATTTTCGACGGTTTTCAGGCCATCGTTGATGCCGTCGCCGCCACAGACGGGAATAAAGCCGTACAGAATGTGGTTCAGGTTGGCGGCCGGGATTTTATCCACCGGGAAGTTACGACCGTACACACCCCATTCAGGGAAGTATGCACCAACCACTTTATCCGTATGCTGAGCGAAGGTTTTGTTGTTTTCCTGCAGCGGTGTATTCAACGGCAGCAAATGGCTACCGTCGGTGTCCGCGACAATAATCAGCTTACTGGCGCTTTTGGTGCAACCGCTGGCGTTACAGAGTTCAACCTGCTCCTGGTAACGACCACCTTTTTTCACCTTAAAGGTCGCAGAGCCAGAGGCACTGCCCGCACCAGACCACACGGTTTGCCCGTCCAGCAGCACTTTCGCTGACGTCGGTGCATCACCGCTCCAGACGTTCCACTCCACCTTCACATCCACGCCATCGTTATGTACTTTGACGAGGCTGTTATAGTCCTGCGCGGCCTGATCGACTTCAACGAGGGCAAATTTATCATTGCCGCTGCTAATAGTCGGTGTACCTGGCGCAGCTGCAAATGCAGAGCTGGTTGCCGCTGCAATAAAGAGCGCCAGATATTTCGGCTTCATAAATTTCATTTTTATTTCCTGATAAATTTATTCACAAAGATTCGAGCCCATATCTTCCTTTAAAATATGGGGTACTTTTCGCATAACTCACATTTAAACCAAATCATTTGTAACGCGTGATATTTCTCCATCAAAAGATAAAAGCCTGAATTCCGTTTGGCTTATATCTGTCACGATACACTGAAAGAAAAGAGCCATCTTTTCATTTTCTCGTCGAAAAGATTTTTAAAAAAACTTGACCTGAATATTCAAATAATGAAAGCGAACGATTGGCCCATAAATACCACTATTCCGGCAAATGCCAGATAAGGTCCGAAAGAAATAGCGTGGTTATTTTTATTTAAATTATTAAATGCAAAATAGCCGACAATACCGCTTAACGCGGCAGCTAACGCAATGACGGGTATCTCCTGCCAGCCGCACCAGGCACCTAACGCGGCCAGAAGCTTAAAGTCACCATACCCCAACCCCTCTTGCCCGGTTGTCAGACGAAACGTCCAGTACAGAAGCCAGAGCGAGAGGTAACCCACCGCAGCCCCCAATAACGCATCGCGTAACGGTAGCGCATGGTCAAATGCATGTATCAACAACCCCGCCCACAGTAGCGGCTGCGTCAGGCAATCCGGCAGAAGCTGATGCTGCCAGTCAATCATCGCCAGCGGCAGTAAAAAGGCCGCCAGCACCCAGATCGAGAACAATGCCTGAACGCCGGGTATGCACCAGGCCGTCAACCCCAAAAACAGCGCAGTAAAAAGTTCGATTAAAAATAACCGCAGTGGAATTGCCGTCTGGCAGCAGCGACAACGCCCGCGAAGCACCAGCCAGCTGATAAGCGGTATATTTTCCCACGCGTGAAGTGAATGCTGGCACACCGGACAGTGCGACGCGGGAAAAAGGAGATTGCCGCAGTTTTCCTCATCCATCACCATTCCCGGCACACGCTCTGCGACCACGCCAAGAAAGCTCCCCAGGATCGCGCCGAGTCCTCCGCTCATGACAGCAAACCCGACAGGATAGCTCTCCCGCGCGAGTATCAGCGTATTCATACTGCCTTTTTCCAGGTCAACTGGATTTCGGCTTTAACATCGCTGAGATGATCCACCGGTGTGAGATTCATTTTCTGTAGCCTTACGCCCGACGTCAGATTGATCTCTCGCAACCAGTTTTTTAATTCATAAACGTTAACCCGGTTAATGGCAAACGCCAGCGTCTGACCATCCTGGCGGACATCCGTCAGCGTTAAGTTAATCTCGTGCGCACTGTTCTCCACCACACTACGTGGATTATCTGTTTTAATTTTTTGTACCGGGAGATGATGCCTGTCAATTTCTGCTTTCATCCAGTTCAGCGTTTCTGTTTGTCGTGCCAGTACCGACTGACTCTCTTTAATCATGGTATCCAGTGGGATCACCCCGGCGTAATAAACAACAGCACTGCATATTGCAGCCAAACATATTTTTAATATTGCTTTTTCTCTGGCGCTGTAATTCTGGTAACGAGATTTGAGCTGTGTGATTCGTGCCTTCATTTATATTTCCCTGTGATCATGGCGGTATACGGCGCATCCTTTGAAATTGGCTGTAAAGAGAAATCAAAATGCGTACCGGCCTGATGAATAAAATCCTGTAATGCCTGAGCGTTTTGCGCACTGACGCTCAGCGTCAATGCACCTTGCGCGTCATCGTATTCAAGCAGATTAATTTCCATCGCCGGGACGGACTGCCGGGCTTTTTCCAGCGCGTCCAGTTGAAGGAAAATCCCCTTTCTCTGCTTCTTCATGTTCTGACCAAAGTGGTATTTGATGTTGGTCTGCTGTCGCATGCTGGGGAAGTGGTGCTGATAAAGCTGCACGATCGCCTCCTGAACCTGGTTTTCCTGCTGCACCAGCGTCCACGCCATTGCAATACGCGGCCCTGACAGCAAGCCAAGCGACAAAAGGCCCATTGCCACGACAGCGGCTTTTAGCCCTTTCGTCGCCCCACGGTTTGCCGCTTTAGCGCTAAAGGCACCGTGCAGGAGATTGACGCGGCAGTTTTGCCACTGCGGCTGGATCAACACTAACGGGTGCTGCCACGCCAGCTGTTCATCCGCCTCAACACCGGCAGGGATGTCACCATAGCAGCACACCTCTCCTTCACCGGTTTTTTGCATGAGCAGCGGCAACAGGCTCGCCTCAACGTTACAGGCGGTATGGGGGGATAAGCGCAGCCAGTAGTTTTCCTCCAGCGCGATAAGCGTACTTCCACCTGCGGCTACAGGCAGCAACCAGGCATCCGGCAATACCTGAATGACCTTCAGGCCCGCCTCATGAAAACGGGCCAGCCACTGATGCAAGATCCCGGTATCAATGGCCACCGCATCCACTTCGCCCCCCTTCTTGTGGAGTACCGTCCAGTGAAGATTATCCACCTCGCCAATCAGCGTCTCCTCCGCCATCCACGAGAACGCCGTCGCCTGCGATGCCACTTTTTTCGGCAGCGTAAAGTGACGGAAGATCATCTCGCTGGCAGGCAACAGCAAACAGACGCGGGATGCCAGCGGGTGTTCAGCAAGGATCGTCAGTGCCTCCTGGCTGTCCAGCGTTGTCACCTGCTGGCTGCCGAATTCACACCACCCGATTTTCCCGTCCTCACGGCTGTCGGGACGAATAAAAAGTACCTGTTTCATAGCGTTCTACTTTTCTTATTCAATCATTCGGTAACGACGTTGCCACGTCACAATTTCACCCGCTTCGTTATTCACCTGAAGCTGGCTCACCACGCGAAGCGTTAGCTCATCGGTATTGCCGGTATAGTTGACGCGGAAATACCGACTATTGATGGCGAGCTGTTCTGCCACCTGCGGTAACTCATCTTTCAACTGCGGGAAAGCCTGTTCCAGCGCTTTGCTGAACGTTTCCATACTTTCCCAGCCGGTTTCAGGACGCGAAGCGATCAGGCGAGCGGCATCATCTGCATTTATTTTTCCAGGAAACATGGCGGCCAGTACGGCGGCCTGTTCCGGTTTAAGGGTATTCACATCCACCTTGCTGGCCGTGTCCGGCAGCGCGCATAACAGCTTGCTCACTTTCGGGTACGCTGCGGCGGGAAACGCAGGTAACAGCTTTATCTCTGCAATGGTGCGCATCATCTGGTTTGCCGGCAGGCGGGCAGGCACAACAGCCGCCCAGGCATCCGTCTCTGCTCCCTCTTTAGCCGTTGTCGTATCGCCATCCAGGTAATCCACCAGCTGCAGATAGATCTCTTCGGCCGTGGTCTGGCTGATACCGCTGTCCGTCAAAACGTGTTCGACAATCTG
The DNA here is from genome assembly GCF_043945575.1 of Enterobacter cloacae complex sp. 2024EL-00214. Lineage (NCBI taxonomy): Bacteria > Pseudomonadati > Pseudomonadota > Gammaproteobacteria > Enterobacterales > Enterobacteriaceae > Enterobacter > Enterobacter cloacae complex sp. 2024EL-00214. The sequence goes on from NZ_JBIMRC010000017.1 coordinate 89,266, forward strand.
TTCCTTGCGCGGTTTTTCCGGTACGGCGGGGGCATTTTGCCCCTGAGCAATCTTGTCTGCGGCAAGCAGGTTATTAACGTTGAAGCAGTCCTGCGCATCCTCCACCTGGCTTACCACCGTATAATCATCGCCCTGAGTTTCCAGCGGCTGATGCCAGTCACCGTCAGGCGCGAGCGCTTTGCTTTCACCGCTGGCATCGGTCTGCAGCCGGTTTTTCACCACCTTTTCCTGCTCCTGCATCGCCCAGCGCAACTGCTGCTGGCTCACCTGATAGTGGGTTTTCTGCAGGTTGCGGCAGAACTGCTGGCTAATTTTGGCCGCCAGTGCCGACATCATGACCAGCAGGATCAGCACAACTAACAGGGCAACCCCTTTCTGTTTATACGATCGCCTCATGGTTTGACTTCCGGTGCCGGGGCTGGCGCATCTGTTCTCTCTTTTGGTGCGCTGACAGAGGCCTCTGGCCTATCTCCGGGAGTGGTAAACACCCATCGCCAGGTGTCACCGTTTTCCATGGTGAGCGTCAGCTCCACGCCATCCGGTTGATGGGCACTGTCCGTCCAGCTTTTCAGCCAGCCGTTGCGATAAAAGCGCCATTGCAGTGATTTCACCTCGCTGACAATCGGCACCTCTTCCGGTTTGACGTCCGCAGGGCTATCAATGGCTGGCCAGACATCCCGATACAAGCGACCTTCGTCCAGCCGCCAGCGCACGCGCTCCAGCTGAACAGTTCCACTCACCCCGTTCAGGGTCGTCAGTTCAATGGCATCGCCATCCTGACGAAACAGATCCGGTTCATTACGCGGCGCACGCGCCTGGAGCTGGAAAAAATCGCGCTCCATCAGGCTCCAGGCACGCTGAAGCTGGTTGAGCTTCGCCGCGCTGGCATCGGTTGCCGAGCTGGTGCGCATCGCCCCGTCCAGGATTTGCCAGGCCAGGGTGCTGATCACCGCAAAAATGGTCAGCGCAATCATGATCTCCAGCAGGGTAAATCCTCGCTGGCGTCGGGTCTTATTCACTTGCTCTCTCCCGGCGGGATGATCTGCAGCGCGATAACTGGCTGGCTTTCATCGCCTTCCGCATAAACGCGGATCGTGTTCGCCCAACCGTTGTTGGCCGTTTTCACCCGCTGTTTGCGCCAGTTCCAGCTGCGTCCCCCCATGATTTCCGTTCCCTGCTCTTCGGCATCAGGGAAATCGCTTTTGGTCAGTTGGGCTTCCGCGAGCTGGTTTTCCGCGACCCAACTGGCCTGCAGCGTATCGGCCAGACCGTGGGTGAAGCGTACATTCAGGGAAACCGAGTTCATCAGCGCCAGCGCGGCGGTGGAGAAGATGACCAGCGCCACCATCACTTCCAGCAGCGTCATCCCGTGTTGCTTAACCTTGCCTTTAGTCATCGTTCTCTACCGATACCGGGGCAGCACCTTGCGACACCACGCGAAAGTGATGCTGTTTGTCGTAGCTTTGCAGCGTCAGCGTAAAGCGGCTGATCTCACCATCAGGCAAAAAGACCACCTGCGGTTCGGCCTCTGGCGTCGCCGCCAGACGCTGTGGAGAAAGCGAAACATGCATCTCTTCCGGAAAATCGCCGTTGGTGGTAATCCGTCCGGCGGATAACGGTACCCAGTGGCGTTCGCCGTTTTTATCTTCAGGCGTGACCAGCTGATACTTATCCGCCGTCAGTACCAGACCCACGATATTTCCGTCCATCACGGCGCGGTCTGAACCATAATCAACAAGGGCTTTTAATTGCTGGCCAAATATATCCGCACCGCTGCGTGACGGTATTGTTGACACCACCATCATGGCGCAACTGGCAAATATCACCAGCGCCAGAATAATTTCCAGCAACGTAAAGCCACGTTGTTTTTTCATTATTTATCTTTTTTATCCAGTGACCAGTTGGTGATATCATCTGCAGTATTTGCTTCACCATCCGGACCAGCGGAAAATACATCTACCGCACCATGTTCACCCGGGCTCACCATCAGATAATCATTACCCCACGGGTCCTGCGGCAGGCGGCGAATATAGCCATCTGCGCGGTAACCGTTCGGAACTGGCGCGATTTCAGGTTTGGTCACCAGCGCCTGAAGCCCCTGCTCCGTGGTCGGATAGCGGTGGTTATCCAGCTTATACATATCCAGAGAACCTTCGAGGGCGACAATATCGCTGGTTGCTTTTTGTGCATCCGCTTTTTCTTTGTTACCCATTAAATTAGGCACCACCATACTCGCCAGTACACCGAGAATAACAATGACCACCATTAATTCGAGCAATGTGAAGCCCGCCTGGTGAGCCAGGTGTTTTCTTTTTATAGCCATGATTTAACCTACCATATTATTAAGTTGCAGAAGCGGTTGTAATATTGACAGGACGATGAATAAAACAATCGTCGCCATTGATACCACCAGCGCCGGTTCAAATACCGACAGTGTTAATGTAATGCGATGCTGTAAGGCCGATTCCTGGTTTTCCGCCGCGCGATCCATTAAATTGCCTAATTCACCGCTCTCTTCACCGGAGGCAATCATATACAACATGGTGGGTGGAAAGAGTCTCGCCTGTTCCAGCGCCGCATATAATGATGCCCCCTGGCGCACAGTATCCGCCGCCTGCTCCAGCACCTGCCGGGCATAAAGGTTTTCGATACCGTCCATCGCGATATACATCCCTTCCAGCAGCGGCACGCTGCTTGCCTGCAGAATACTCAGCGTGCGGATATAGCGGGCGCTGTTGATGGCGCACACCAGCTTTTTGATCGGCGAACCATTCACCAGCCAGCTGTTCCATTTGAAGCGGTTTTTGGCATTTCTGAGCCAGGCCCTGAAGCCGACGAAACCACCACCCAACACGCCGACAATGTAAATGCCATACGCCTGCAGGAAATCGCTCACCGCAATCAGCGTGCGGGTGGTAATGGGCAGTTGCTGTTTCATGTGGGTGAACTGTTCAATCACCTGCGGCACCACCGCCACCAGCAAAATGCTGATCACCGCGATGGCCACAACGGTCAACGTAATCGGATAGACCATTGCCTGCGTCAGCTTGCTTTTCATCTTCTGGCGCTGCTCGTTGTACTCCGCCAGTTTTTCCAGCACATCGCCCAGATGACCGGTTTTTTCACCGGCCATCACCAGCGTACAGTAGAGTTTGTCGAAGGTGCGGGGAAACTGGCTGAATGCGTCGAACAGGGTGTGTCCTTCCACGACTTTCTCGCGGATCTCCACCACCATCGCCGCCAGCTTTTTATCTTCCGTCTGCTTAGAAATGGCCTTCAGCGCACTCTCCAGCGGCAGCGCGGCATTGACCAGCGTCGACAGCTGACGGGTAAACATCGACAACACCGGCGTGGAGAGCTTTGCGCCCGTTTTCGCCTTGCCAGACTCCGCTTTCTCCCGGGTTTCGGTGATGCTGACGGGCATAAGCTTCTGCTCACGCAGCCACTGGCGAACCTGCTTTTGCCCTTCGGCCTGCTGGGTACCGCGCCGTGTTTTACCTGCCGCATCCGTCGCCGTCCACGCGTAGAGGGCCATTACTCATCCCCTCCGCGTTCGGCGGTGACGCGCATCACCTCTTCCAGAGAGGTCACGCCGCTGATGACTTTCATCAGCCCGTTTTCACGCAGGCTGTAGGCCTGCTTAAAGAGCTGTGTCTCGATGGACATTTCATCTTTATCTTCATGAATAGCCCGGCGCATGGCGGTATCGACAACCAAAAACTCGTGGATCCCCGCACGCCCCTGATACCCACTCTGACGACAATGTTCGCAGCCCACGGCGCGATAAATCGCGTGTGGTGGTGTGTCCATGAAGCTGAACAGTGCCTTTTCATTGTCATCCAGCGGACTGGTGGTTCGGCAATGGATACACAACCGACGCACCAGACGCTGGGCAATGACACCGAGCAACGATGATCCAATTAAAAACGACTCCAGACCCATATCACGCAAACGGGTAATCGCCCCTGCGGCGCTGTTGGTGTGCAGCGTAGACATGACCAGGTGACCGGTGAGCGACGCCTGCACCGCAATTTGCGCGGTTTCCCCGTCACGAATTTCGCCGATCATCACCACGTCCGGGTCCTGACGCAAAATGGCGCGCAGCCCGCGGGCAAAGGTCATGTCCACGCGCGGGTTAACCTGCGTCTGCCCCACCCCTTCCAGCTCATACTCGATCGGGTCTTCCACGGTCAGAATGTTACGTTCGTGTCCGTTAAGCGCCGACAGAATGGCGTACAGGGTGGTACTTTTCCCGGAGCCAGTCGGCCCGGTGACCAGGATAATGCCGTGCGGACGGTCAATCAGTCCTTTTAACCTCTCCAGCTCTTCGTCAATCAGGCCGAGCTTATTAATATCCGGCTTCAGGTTACTTTTATCGAGCAAGCGCATAACCACCCGCTCGCCATACTGTGACGGAATGGTCGACACACGCACATCGATCGCCTTGCGGCCAATGCGCAGTGAAATACGACCATCCTGCGGCAGACGCTTTTCGGCGATGTCCAGTTTTGACATCACCTTGATACGCGACACCAGCAGCGGCGCGAGTTTGCGCGCAGGCTGTAGCACCGGGCGCAGCACGCCGTCGACGCGAAAACGGATGCTCAGCGTGCGCTCGAAGGTTTCGATATGAATATCCGATGCCCCCTCTTTCACCGCCTCGCCGAGAATGGCGTTAATCAGGCGGATCACCGGTGAGTTTTCGTCGTTATCCAGCAGATCCTCGTTATCGGGGATCTCCTCGGTGAGCGCCATGAGATCAATATCCGCATCCATGTCATCCACCAGCTGTTGGGACACACCGCTGCTTTGCTGCCAGATTTTTGCCAGCATCTCCTCGAACGCCTCAGGCGTCAGGATCACCGGGATAAAGGCGCGCCCCAGCACCCGGCGCATTTCCAGCAGGGCAAACGCTGGCGCATCGTCACGAATATAGACATCGTTTTGGTAAAACAGGATGCCGTTATCCTTTGCGTAGCTACTGCTACAGAGCGCGTTACTCAGCTCGTCCACGTTGCACCTCCTGCTACTCTTTGAACGGGTTACGCGGCGTGGAGGCGCTGGCTTTTACCGCCGTGGTGCTACCCTGGCCCGGGAATGCCGGTAAAACGGCGTTATCTGACGGCTCGATAATCCCCAGCTTTTTCTCTTCCACGCGCTGCTGTTGACGAGCACGGATCTGGTCGTATTTCTCTTTCGAGGCCGCGCTGTAGTTGTCGTCGTCGCGCAGTACGGTGGTATGGATAAAGACCATCAGGTTACGCTTCGCCGTGTCCTGCGAGGTGTAGCGGAACAGCTGCCCGACAAGTGGAATATCCCCCAACAGAGGCACTTTGGAGACCGACTGTTTGGTGACGTTTTCCATCAGGCCGCCGAGCACCACCGTCTGCCCGCTGTGTACCATCACTTCGTTATTGATGGTGCGGGTGTTGAAGGTTGGGCCAAGGCTGGCATCTTCTGTTGCACTGTTGTCTACGCTGGAGACTTCCTGCTCGATCTTCAGATGGATCATGTCGCCATCGTTGATCTGTGGCACGATTTTGAGCTTAGTACCGACAGTTTTACGCTCAACAGAATTAAAGACGTTGTCGCCGCTGGTGGTTTGTGAACCGGAAAGTACCGGCACATCCTGACCGACGTTAAACGACGCTTCTTTGTTATCCAGCGTCACCACACTTGGCGTGGAGAGAATGTCGTTTTTGCCATCGGTCGAAAGCGCGGTCATCAGCGCACCGAAATCACCGTTAAAGAAGCCCGTTGCCAGACCGGTAAAACTCGCCCCTTTCATCGTGCCATTTTTAATCTGGCTAATCGGCAGGCCGGTAGAGCCAAACTGTACGCCGCCGTGCTTGCTGGTCCACTGCACGCCCAGATCCAGACCATTACCGTCCTGAACCTCAGCAATGATGGCCTCCACCAGCACCTGAGGACGGCGGATATCGAGTTTGTCGATCACCTTCTCCAGCGAATTCATCACGTTAGGTTGCGCGGTGATCACCAGCGAGTTGGTCGATTCATCGGCGGTAATATTCAGGTCAGTCGACGCCGCCGCGGTTTTACTTTTTGCCGTGCCCGGTTTATCTTTCAGCTGCTCGCCAATCCCGGTTAACACCGGAACCACTTTGCTGGCATTGGCATATTTGAGGTAGAACACGCGGGTGTTGCCCTCATTGCTCTGTTCGCGGTCGAGCTGGCCAATCAGCGAGCGGGTTCGCGCGCGCGCATCTTCCGGGCCGCTGATCACCAGGCTATTGGTTTCGTCGTCGGCCACCACTTTGGTCGCCAGCTGCGGTGCGTTTTGCCCTTTCTGCTCTTCGTTGTTGAGGTTATTCAACATATCCGAAAGCGCTTTGGCCGAGGCATAGTGCAGCGGCACAATTTCACGGCGCTGAACGCCATCTTTGTCGACGCGCTGCACCAGATCGACCAGGCGGTTAACCACGGAGGCTTTACCGGTCAGCAACAGCACGTTTGACGGTTCAAAATGCACGACGTTACCGATGCCGGAGGCGTCGTTTAACTGCCGCAGTAGCGGAGCCAGTTCACGTACCGGGACGTTCTCCATCCTGACCACACGGGTGATTATCTCATCGCCCTTGCCTGGATTTTTGCTGTCCGCAACGGGAACCCCGGCAGTACGCGCCACGCTTGAACGCACGACTTTCACCATCCCGTTATCCATCGGGATCACCGACAAACCATACAAATCGAGCACGCTCAGGAAGAACTGGTAATACTCATCTTCCGTCAGCACGTTGTAGGTTCTGACCGAGACCGTTCCCTGAACAGAGGGATCGACCAGAATGGTTTTATTTAAATTACGGCTCACCGTATCGATAAACTCGCGGATATCCGTGTTTTTAAAGCTCGCGCTAAAGTTAGCTGCGAACAGCGAACCCGAATATAACGACAATGCGGTCAGCGCCACGCACGCCCAGGGAAATTTCTTCATGTCTGTACACTTGTTAATTGTTTAGAACATTAACCCGAATATTTTCAAGGTGAGCGTGACGTCTGACGACGACCTCCGCTTCTTTCATTTTCGGCCAGTTAGCAACAATAGTTTTTGCATCACGTTCATTGGTCATATCGACAGAATTCACTTTTATCGCTACGTCCCCTTTTTGCAGCCTTGAATGCTTGTAGAAAGCGGACGCATTTCCTGGGTTAATGTTGTAACCTTCCAGTTGGCCCTTTTCGATTACGGGTTTTAACACCAGATAATCATTCAGATGTACGCTATCAGCACCGGCATCTTTCGTTGATTTAGCGACCGGGCCGCTTTCAATACCGCCCTTAAAATAATCAGGACGCTTTAATGCCAGTACCTGCGGAGTACCTTCATAATTAACCACCACATTATCTTTATTGATCTCCTGAATATAAGCATCGCCAAAACCAGACAGCGATTCCCCTTCACGATAGCTTTTCTGCCCACCCGACGTTTTAATCACAGCAAAGGAAAGCCAGGGATCGTCACTGCTGACAATCCCTTCTATTTCCGCCGCCAGAGGGGCTTTTACCGCAGCCGGTAAATTATCCTGACGCACTGCCGCTGTAAAAAGCGTAAACGTATTTTCTTCGGTACGTTTTCTCAGTGGCTGTTCATCTGAATTAGCCAACTTATTCGTAACTTTTTTATAATCTTTAAACGTCATATACCCTTGCTGACCGCAGAAAACCAGCAGCGCAAACATAATACAAGGGGTGATCCACTGTGACAGAAATGAGAATCTCATTTTTCACCTGGCCTTTAGCAAAGCAAAAATAAGCAGCGTCGTACTGCGCCAATATGTGAGGAAATAGTAATTACCCGCCCCGAATGCGACCACTGACTTTGCCACCAACTTTCATAAAGAAAAATATTGACCGTATAAAACCCAGATGTTAGGGCTTACCAGGAAGATATTTTTACCCTGTGTGCAAATTGACCATTTCCGGTGCTTACCTTACTTTCACGTCCTGTTGCTATGCCCTAAATAATTCGGGTTGCAGGCAGACGGCAAGCGAGCGAATCCCCGGACGTATAAAAAACTATGTGACCCGGGTGAGCGAACGCAGCGAACGCAGCCAACGCACCTGCGACCTGGAGTATGACGGGTATATTCCTAATCAGAGACGGTAAATCGTTATGTATCAGAGCCACTTTTGTTTTAAACATCCGCCTTTCAGGAAGATCACCCGATTATCCGGGGATTTTCTGGTGCCTTATCATCAGGACGTGTTTAACCTGCTGAAAGAGAAAACCCAACAGGCGGGGATCACCGGGCTTTTTTATCATGACAGTCATCTGTTGGACTCGTTCAGCGACGTGCTGAAAACCAGCAACAGTGCCGTACTTTCCATTAATGCCTTTCCTAAACTGAGTGCCAGTAGCCTGCTGTACAAACTCAGCCCGGGAACAAAAGAGAGCAAGAACCGTATTCAGGCGGTGGATGCCGTGTTGCGCCAGTGGCAGGAAGAGCCGTCCTCACGCAAAGCGAAAGCCAAAATCCTGACGATCGCCCACAGCGAAGCCATGAAAGATAACTGCCGGGAAGTACTGGGGATGCTGCTCACGCGTGCCCGGGAGCTGGATTTCCGGTTGTCCGTCGTGCTGATGGGTTCTGCCGGTCAGGACACCGCGCTGATGCAACAACCTGAACTGCGGGAATACATTCATACCCGTCATACTTTACGCCCCCTGACCTGCCGCGAATATCTCAGCTACGTGCAGGCGCAGTGTGAAGAACACGGGTGCGAACACGCCCCGTTACCCGCGGCACGCGTACGCAAAATGCATGCGCTGACAAAGGGAAACATCATCCAGTTGAATGAGCTGGCACATCTGTCGATGCTGGCGGCGTGGACGGAACGCGCGGAGAGTGTCGGCGCGCGCCATTTGCGCCTGGCAGCCGGTGAGATCCTGCCGGCAAAAAACCACGGTAAGCGCCTGGCAACCACTGGATTATTGGCCTCTGTACTGTTTGCGGCCTGCGGCTGGTATTTGACCGCTTCTGTGAATGCAAGACTTCCCATCCGGCTACCCGTTCCGGCCAGCTGGAAACACCAGACGCCGGACGCAGTCCGCCCCGTGGTACCGGTTATCGACAACGAAATGGTCAATCAGGCGGATGCAATGCACCAGCTTTATTTGGTCTGGGGATATGACACCTCGGCAGAAGAAGCATTGTGTCAGAACGCCGCGAAGGTAAACCTGATGTGTAAACAGGGGAATGCCTCACCGGACGCACTGGCGCATGAAGGTTATCCGTGGATCAGTGAACTGAAAACGGGCGGTCATCTTAACTATGCCGTCGTCGCCCGCGTCGGGGACAATTCAATCGATCTGCTGATGAACAACCGCACCTGGCAGGTGAGCCGTAACTGGTTCGGTCAGCATGCGACCGGCAATTATACGCAGCTGCATCGCCTGACGCCGGAGGGTAAAAACGCCATCAGTACCGCCAGTGACAGCAAAGATATGACCTGGCTCGATCAGCAATTAAGCCAGGTGCTCGCCCAGCCCGAAACACATTCCCGGAGCTGGACGGCGGAGATGATGAAACGCACTCGCGAGTTCCAGCAAAAAATGAACCTGCATGTGGACGGCATTCCTGGTGAAGATACGTTGATGCAGCTTATGCGTGAAACCCATACGACGCCGAGCGTGCTGATCCAGGTCCCTCAGACCACGACGGCGGTGAAACCGCAGGAGAAGAATTCCTGATGTCTACAATCTGTCTTGCGGCCCAGCGCAGCTACGCAACCGGGGAGGCCGTCTGGTTTTCGTACCGCTTCCCCAGCCTGAAGAAAATTGCCGGTAACACGTTATTGTGGATGCTGGGACTATGCACCATGCTGGTGGCCGGACTTTACACGCATGTTTACTGGAACCTGCGCCACCCGGCAGCCGAGCCGGTTAAGGCGAGCGTCGCCAAACCGGAAACACAGCTTTCGGATATGCATTATGTGTACGTGAGTAAGCCGTTCCCGCATCCGCAACCCAAACCGGAGCCGCCAGCAAAAGCGATCCCTGCCATGCAGGATATGCCGATCAATAGTGATGCAGCAGACTGGCAGCAGGCACCTGACGGGGATATTCCGCGCGACACGTCGCACGATACCCTACCGGGAACCGAGGCACACGAGGATGCCCCCGCAAACACGGGCCAGGAAGATGCGTCAGTGGCCGAATTATTAAAGCAGGCATTAAAAGAACAGGAGCAGGATTATTCACAAGGCAAAATTCCCGCGCCACCGGTTGATGAAACGCAGGATAATTCACGGGCAAATGTGGGACATCAAGAGAACACCCGGTCTCCCTCAGGTAAAAAAGGAGACCAACTGGGATAATTAATATTTTTCCGGCAGGGTGGTGATGTTAAGGAGTCGACCCTTTTCCACCACAATATATTGCCCTTTCTTCAGATCGGAAAGTATTTTGATGATGGTACTGCGCGCCAGGTTAGTGTATTCCTGAATATAGTCATAAACGTTGATATCACGTTGATGATAAATAATCAGTTCATTTATCTCTAACAAAAACTCGCGCACAACAGAGTAAGCACTGCGGGCAACCAAAACGTCATCACGTTTGCTCAGCATGCAGATATACCAGGAGAGCACCTTAGTGAGCTGTGGCCACAGGTTTTTCTCCGTCATCAGCTGAGCAAAAACCACTTTCGGGATAGAGCGAACCACCGCAGTCGTCCGTACCATGCCATACATGTGGGACGACTGGTAATAAATTGATGACAGGCCAAAGATACACTGACCTTGTAGCATGAACATGCACAGTTCATCTGATTCGCGGCGGAACTCAACTTCACCGCTGACAATGATATGAATATAGTCATTATCGCTGGTTGTTATTTTCTGCCATTTCTTTAAGGTTTTTTCTTCATAGCCCTCAGTTGCAGAAATAATGGCGTCCAGTTCACTGTGAGGGCGTAATTTTTTACCGTAAATGCTTAACATTGTTATACCCGTTTTAAGATGTTTATTTAAGATGTGAGAACCCGCAGTAACAATACTGCGAGCATTCCATTTGAAATAAAAAACCAGGCCGAGAAATAATCTCTGATTATAAGATTTATTGTGTGATTGCTTAGCGAGCTATGTGTCTATCATAGATTCGGGTAATATTAAGTCAATTAACTATAATTTAAACATCATTGAACCTAAGATTAATCTTAGGTTCATTCTGGACAGGATCCCCACTCAAACCCTGAAAAACGGGGGGAATTACCCCTGCCCGTATTTCTCTAAAAGCGCTTCGGCGATGGCCATCGTTTCGACATCCGCGACACCGTTCCACAGCGAGGGGCGGTAATGCATCTGAAACGCTGTAATCACTCTTTTCTGCTGCTGCTCTGTCGTGTTGTCAGGGACTTCATAACCATAACGCGCCAGCAGATCGAGCAATGCCGCACGATCCACGTCCTGATTACGTGGGCGGCCATTGATGTAAAACGCGACGCGAGCGGGATCTGGCCAGGCACCTATCCCCTGCTTTGCCAACGCCTGCCACGGAAACAGCGGGCCAGGATCGTCCTTGCGCTGCGGTGCAATATCAGAATGCGCCACCACGTTCTGCGGTTTGATGTCGTAGCGGGCAATAATATCTTTGGCGAGAGGGATCAGTGCCGCAATTTGCGCGGGCTCGAACGGTGTGAAGGATTTCGTCCCCCCGGTCTTTTGCCAGCCACGGTTTTCCAGCTCAATACCGACAGACGTATCATTAATGCGGTTAGTGCCGCGCCAGAAGCTGATACCCGCATGCCAGGCCAGTTCGCTCTCTGGCACCAGCTGCCAGATGCGCGGTTTACCATCAGGAACAGGCGGGTTCGCGGGGATCAAATAGTGGGAGCTGACGTTTTTATCCGTCAGCGTTGCCAGCGAGCTGTCAAAATCATCGGCGGTGTAGTGGAGCACCAGCACCTTTATGCGTGGGTAGGCTGCCTGCGCCTGATGACGGGTATCCAGCTCATAGGTACCTTTATCAACAATGCCTTTTTCCGTGGCACAGCCTGCCAGCAACAGCGCCAGCAGGAAGGTTGAGAGCGTACGCTTCATCGACGGGTTTTCACCGCCGTACCGCTTACGCTCACCATCAGCATGCTGGCATCTTTACCGACCGTTTCGTAGTCAATATCAATCCCTACAACCGCATCTGCGCCCAGTGCCTGCGCCTGCTCGCCCAGCTCTTTGAACGCAATTTCACGCGCTTTACGCAGCTCTTTTTCGTAAGCGCCAGAACGCCCACCGACGATGTCGCGGATCCCGGCAAAGAAGTCCCGGAAGATGTTCGCCCCGAGAATGGCCTCGCCCGTTACCACACCGCAATATTCAATAATCGGTTGTCCTTCCAGGGTTGGCGTCGTTGAAAATTGCATACTTTATCTCCTTCTTTAGCGTTCAATGCGTTAGCGTGTTGCTCAGGCAGCATTATCGGTTCGTTACGCTATGATTGAAAGGATAGTTAATAAATAAGGAAATCAACATGCGCTACTCTGCTTTAACGCTTTTAGTGCCCTGTGCGCTGGTGCTCAGCGCCTGTACCACCACGGTTACGCCAGCCTTTAAGGATATCGGTACCCGCAGCGGCCCATGTATTGATGGCGGCCCGGATACCGTGGCGCAGCAGTTTTATGATTATCGCATTCAGCACCGCAGTAACGACATCACGGCCCTGCGTCCGTACCTGAGCGATGGTCTGGCAAAGCGGCTCACCGATGCGTCGCGCGATCCGCAGCATAACGCGTTGCTGAAATCCGATCCGTTCTCCAGCCGGGCTACGCTGCCAGACAGCGCCGAGGTTGCCAGCGCCTCGACAATCCCGAACACCGATGCACGAAACATTCCCCTGCGCGTAAAACTGACCCAGGGCACCCAGACCTGGCAGGATGAAGTGCTGATGATCCGTGAAGGTCAGTGCTGGGCGGTGGACGACGTACGCTACGTTGGCGGTAGCGTTCATGCCCCGGCAGGTACGCTTCGCCAGTCGATTGAAAACCGCTAAACCAACCGTTATAAAATTGTAACCCCCGTAAAATGTGCGGCATTTCATACGGAATGCCGACATTTATACTTGTCGCCCTTGCGGTTCACTATTTTGTGCTATGTTTAGAGAGGTTTGCGGGTTATATTTAACTTTTAACGCAGAAATATTGCATAACTATTCTGTCAACGGTACTATCTGCGGCTTCAATGGCTATAGATTGCCTGGATGAGTAAAGACTGCCCCGATGAGTATTAAACTAAACGGCATTAACTGCTTTTACGGCGCACACCAGGCGCTGTTTGACATCACGCTGAACTGCCCGGAAGGCGAAACGTTGGTTTTGCTTGGCCCAAGCGGCGCAGGTAAAAGTTCTCTTTTGCGTGTCCTTAATCTGCTTGAAATGCCCCGTTCCGGTACGCTGGCGATTGCCGGCAACCATTTTGACTTCGCGAAAACCCCGTCAGAAAAAGCGATTCGCGAATTGCGTCAAAACGTCGGCATGGTCTTCCAGCAATACAACCTCTGGCCTCACCTGACCGTCCTGCAAAACCTGATTGAAGCGCCTTGTCGCGTGCTCGGTTTAAGCAAAGATCAGGCGATGGCACGTGCCGAGAAGTTGCTGGAACGTCTGCGTCTTAAACCGTACAGCGACCGTTATCCTCTGCACCTTTCAGGTGGTCAGCAACAGCGCGTGGCCATTGCCCGTGCTCTGATGATGGAGCCTGCGGTTCTGCTGTTTGATGAGCCGACCGCAGCGCTGGACCCGGAAATTACCGCCCAGATCGTGAGCATCATTCGTGAGCTGGCGGAAACCAACATTACACAAGTCATCGTTACCCATGAAGTGGAAGTGGCGCGCAAAACCGCCAGCCGCGTGGTTTACATGGAAAACGGGTATATCGTTGAGCAAGGTGATGCGAGCTGCTTCACGAACCCGCAAACTGATGCCTTCAAAAATTACTTATCTCACTGATGTGTTAGGGAAAATGATAATGAAAAAAGTATTGATTGCCGCGCTGCTTGCTAGCGTCAGCCTTTCCGCTACCGCAGCCCAGACCATTCGTTTCGCTACCGAAGCGTCTTATCCTCCGTTTGAATCTATCGACGCCAACAACAAAATTGTTGGCTTCGACGTGGATCTGGCTAACGCCCTGTGTAAAGAGATCGACGCCACCTGTACCTTCAGCAACCAGGCGTTTGACAGCCTGATCCCAAGCCTGAAGTTCCGCCGTATCGACGCCGTGATGGCGGGTATGGACATCACCCCTGAACGTGAAAAGCAGGTGCTGTTCTCCACGCCGTACTATGACAACTCCGCCCTGTTCATTGGTCAGAAAGGGAAATTCACCTCTATTGATCAGCTGAAAGGCAAGAAAGTTGGCGTGCAGAACGGTACCACCCACCAGAAATTCATTACCGATAAGCACCCGGAAATCACCACCGTTCCGTATGACAGCTACCAGAATGCGAAGCTGGATCTGCAGAATGGCCGTATTGACGGTGTGTTTGGTGATACCGCCGTGGTGACTGAATGGCTGAAAGCGAACGACAAACTGGCGGCTGTTGGTGACAAAGTGACAGATAAAGCGTACTTCGGTACCGGTCTCGGCATCGCCGTGCGTCAGGGCAACACTGACCTGCAGCAGAAATTCAACGTTGCGCTGGAAAAAGTGAAGAAAGACGGCACCTACGAAACCATCTACAAAAAATGGTTCCAGAAGTAATTCCTGATGAATGAAATTTTTCCTTTAGCAAGCGCCGCCGGGATGACCGTCGGCCTTGCCGTTTGTGCACTGATTATCGGCCTCGTGCTGGCGATGTTCTTTGCGGTATGGGAATCAGCGAAATGGTTCCCTGTCGCCTGGACGGGTTCCGCGCTGGTGACCGTGCTGCGTGGATTACCCGAGATTCTGGTCGTCCTGTTTATCTATTTCGGTTCCTCACAGCTGCTGTTAACGCTGTCAGACGGCTTTACCATCAATCTTGGGTTTGCGCAGATCCCGGTGCAGATGCAGATTGAAAACTTTGACGTCAGCCCGTTCCTGTGTGGCGTGATCGCCCTCTCCCTGCTCTACTCCGCCTATGCCTCGCAGACCCTGCGCGGCGCGCTGAAAGCGGTACCGCAGGGGCAGTGGGAATCTGGCCAGGCGTTAGGTTTATCGAAAGCGGCTATTTTCTTCCGTCTGGTGATGCCGCAGATGTGGCGTCATGCTCTGCCGGGTCTGGGTAACCAGTGGCTGGTACTGTTGAAAGACACCGCGCTGGTGAGCCTGATAAGCGTGAATGATTTGATGCTGCAAACCAAAAGTATCGCCACCCGTACCCAGGAACCGTTTACCTGGTACATTGTGGCGGCCGCTATCTACCTGGTGATCACGTTGCTGAGTCAGTACATCCTGAAGCGGATTGACCTGCGTGCAACACGTTTTGAACGGAGACCAGGCTGATGCTTGACTACTTACCCGAGCTGATGAAAGGGCTGCACACCAGCCTGACGCTGACCGTGGCGTCCATCATCGTGGCGCTGATCCTGGCACTCATCTTCACCATCATCCTGACGCTGAAAACGCCAGTGCTGGTGTGGATTGTGCGCGGCTACATCACCCTGTTTACCGGTACACCGCTGCTGGTGCAGATCTTCCTGATTTACTACGGCCCGGGCCAGTTCCCGTCGCTGCAGGAGTATCCGGTTATCTGGCATCTGCTCTCTGAACCGTGGCTGTGTGCCCTGATTGCTCTCTCCCTGAACAGTGCGGCCTATACCACCCAGCTGTTCTACGGTGCTATCCGGGCGATCCCGGAAGGGCAATGGCAGTCCTGCGGTGCGCTGGGCATGAGCAAAAAAGACACGCTGGCTATACTGCTGCCGTACGCCTTTAAGCGTGCGCTGTCCTCGTATTCCAACGAAGTGGTGCTGGTATTCAAAAGTACTTCTCTGGCCTACACCATTACGCTGATGGAAGTGATGGGCCACGGACAGCTGCTGTATGGACGTACCTACGACGTGATGGTGTTCGGTGCAGCGGGTCTGGTGTATCTGGTGGTGAACGGTCTGCTGACGTTGATGATGCGTCTGATTGAACGTAAAGCGCTGGCGTTCGAGCGCAGAAATTAATCACTCAGGTGCATAAATCTATATTCCCGATGCGGGTAACCTTATGGGTTGCCCGCTTTTTTTTGTGATAAAAATAATATTTAATCATTTTTATTGCATATAAATTCAATCACTGGCATTGTACATCCATGCCGCAGACACGGCGCATAATGACAAGATTGACAGACGGGAGTATTCAATGAAAAAGTTAGTTCTGGCCGCATTACTGGCAACTTTCGCCGCTGGCGCATCCGCCGCTGAGAAAATCAATTTCGGTGTTTCTGCTACCTACCCACCGTTTGAATCACTGGATGCCAGCAACCAGATTGTCGGGTTTGATATTGACCTGGCAAAAGCGCTGTGCAAACAGATGCAGGCCGACTGCACATTCACCAACCACGCATTTGACAGCCTGATCCCGTCTCTGAAATTCAAGAAATACGACGCGGTGATCTCCGGTATGGACATCACCCCAGAACGTAGCAAACAGGTCTCCTTCACCGACCCGTACTATGCAAACTCTGCGGTAGTGATTGCCAAAAAAGGCGAGTACAAATCCTTTGGCGAGCTGAAAGGCAAACGCATTGGGATGGAAAACGGCACCACGCACCAGAAATACCTGCAGGACAAACATCCTGAAGTGAAAACCGTGGCCTACGACAGCTACCAGAACGCGATTATCGACCTGAAAAATGGCCGTATCGATGGCGTGTTTGGTGACACTGCCGTGGTCAACGAGTGGCTGAAAACCAACCCGCAGCTGGGTACCGCCACTGAAAAAGTGACCGACCCGCAGTACTTTGGCACCGGTCTGGGTATCGCGGTTCGTCCGGATAACAAAGCCCTGCTGGAAAAACTGAACGGCGCGCTGAAAGCAATTAAAGCAGACGGGACGTATCAGAAAATCAGCGAGCAGTGGTTCCCGCAGTAATACTTTGTTGTCGGGTGGCTCGGCCTACGGGGGGTCTGTAGCCCGAGCCATCCGGCAACGTCTCACAGTGGTACAAAGAAGCGAAAACGGGCTCCGCTCACCGAATCCATCAGCCTGATCCCACCGCCGTGCAATTCCAGCATCCGTTTCACAATTAACAACCCTAACCCCCCGCGATTCTCCCGTGACGCCTGCGGGTTTAACGCAGAAGGACGCTGAAACAGCCCGTCGCGCAGCGCAGCATCAATGCCTGCCCCGCTGTCCGCCACTTCGACCTGCAGCTGCTCGTTCTCCTGCCACACCGCCATGCGGATCTCGCCACCCGGGGGCGTATGGCGTATCGCGTTATCCAGCAAATTGGTCACCACCCGCTCAATCATCGACACGTCGGCGTTTAAAAGTGGCAGAGGCCCCGGCACATCAATATGCAGATTCAGCTCACGCGTGCGCGCCGCCAGTTCAAACTTCTGCGCCACATCGGAAATCAGCTCTCCCATCGCAAAGCGCTCGCGCTGTGGTTTTATACCGCCGTGCTCAAGACGCGCCAGTTCAAACAGCTGTTGCGACAGATGCCGCACCTTTTGTCCCTGGCGCAGCGCGGTGGTGAGATATTGCTGGTGCTCCTGCGGCGTCAGCGTGGCGGATTTGAGCGACAGCGTCTCCAGATAGCCCAGCAATGAGGTAAGCGGCGTGCGCAGATCGTGCGAAATATTGGCAATAAACTCCCGGCGCTGACGGTCGCTATCGGCCAGGAGATCCCATTGCGTGGTGATTTTGCGCGCCAGCTCGATAAAGGTATTGCGCAGGATCGCCACTTCATCATTTGCCGCGGGCTCCGGCGGTTGTGCCGCCAGCTGTTTGATGGCAGTCATGCTGTCCTGCTCCAGCCCGGCGACCTCCAGCGTCAGGCGTTTCACCGGACGCGTCACCCAGTACCAGACCAGCAGCCCCGCCAGCAGGCCAAACAGCGCCACCAGCAACAACGACCAGAGTGCCGTGCTCCAGAGCGCTTTATGCCAGGCCATCTCTGCCAGCGCATTTGACTCTTCGCCCTGCAAAATAATGTAGAGATAGCCTTTCAGCTCACCGTCCTGACGCAATGGGGTAACGCTGAAGACTTTCTGCCCCTGGCTACGGGGGTCGTCTCCAAAAACCGGCATTGCCGCACCGTTGAGGAAGGTTTGCAATGGCGCAATATCGATTTTTTGCCGCTGAATATGGCCCGGAGGTGCTGCATCGGCCAGCAGATCGCCGTCGGGAGAGATGACATACAGCTCAACGCTCGGGTTAAAGGTCATCAGCCGATCGAACAGCGGTTTCAACACGCGGCGGTCGACGCTGCCCTGGGCGTCCAGAATCGGTTCACGCTGCACAATCTGTTGCGCCAGTCCCCCGGACAGCCGCTGCACCATTGCGTTGCCGTACTGCATGCTGCTGTAGAGCTGCACCGCGCAGGCAACGGTGGCGCAGAGCATCAGCAGCAGAATAAACAGCACCGTCAGCCGCTGGCTCAGGTTAAAGCGGCGCATCTTGATTCAGCTCCGCAAATTTGTAGCCTTTACCCCAGACGGTACGAATGATCTCCGGCTCGGCGGCATCTTTTTCAATCTTGATACGCAGGCGGTTAATGTGGGTGTTGACGGTATGTTCGTAACCCTCGTGCTGATAACCCCAGACCTGCTCAAGCAACGCCAGACGCGAGAAAACCTCGCCAGGATGACGGGCAAAGAAGTACAACAGTTCGAATTCGCGCGGGGTGAGATCGACCTCCTGCCCGTGCAGGCGTACCGTTCGCGCAAGCGGATCGAGCGTCAGGCCGTGAGCCTGAACGTGTCCGGTGGTCTGCGCCTGCCCCATCGCCTGCTGGCGGCGAAACAGCGCCTTGATGCGTGCAATCAGCTCCTGCACTGAGAACGGTTTTGCCAGGTAATCATCAGCGCCGGTTTCCAGCCCGGTAATGCGGTCGGTTTCGCTACTACGGGCGCTGATGATGATCACCGGCAGGTAACGGGTCATCTGGCGGATACGGCGACAAATTTCCAGTCCGTCGACATTAGGGAGCATCAAATCGAGGATGACGGCATCCCACGGCTGTTTTTCCAGCCGGTGCAAGGCACTGCCCCCATCGGGTTCGTGGGTAATGGCGTAACCTTCATCTTCTAAATTGAGGCGCAGAAGCGCCGCGATATCGTGGTCATCTTCCACCAGCAGGACCTGCTTCATGGACAAGCCTTCATTCAATTCTGATGACTTAAGCTTACCTGATTTCGCAGAGGGGAAGAGTTCACATTTTGTTTAAGATTTCACGAGCAATGTCAGCACTTCATAATGCGCGGTATGCGGGAACATATCGAAAAGCTGAACGCGTTCGATACGGTAGCCCGGAAGATGGGCAATGTCTTTTGCCATTGTCTGCGCGTTGCAGCTGGAATAGACAATGTAATCCGGTGCCATCTGGCTCAGGTAATCGCACAGGGCTTTCCCGATGCCACGCCGTGGCGGGTTGACCAGTACCAGCTCCGGCACATTGCCCTGGCCGGTGGCGAACTGGGTTGAGTCCAGCGCCTGGAAATGAAGGTCTGTTAACCCCAGCTCAGCGGCGGACTGTTTTGCACAGGCAATCGCTTCTGCAGAAATCTCAATCCCGGTCAGTTGCATTTCAGGGGTGGCACAGTGCAGACCGAATCCCCCCACGCCGCAGAATAAATCCCACATATGGCGGATATTTAACGCGCGGACCCAGTCGCGTGCAGTGGCGTACAGCGCACTCGCAACCGTCGGGTTTGTCTGGAAGAAACTTTGCGGACGGATCCACAGCGGCACACCGTTGAAGTTTTCTGCCAGCGCATGCTCCCCGGTGAAGAAAACTTCTGTGTCCCCTTCCATGATTGCCATATGCACCGGCTGAATATTCGCGGTAATGACCTTTAACTGAGGAAGCTGCTGCTGAAGCCACGGCAGCGCCGCACGCAATTGCTCAAGCTTAGCCTCTGAGCGCAGCACAAAACGCAGCATCATACCGCCGTCAATCTGGCTCTCGGTCAGAAGCAGGTATTTCAGCTCGCCGCGCTTACGGGCAACGTTATAGGGCGTTAACCCGGCACGGGCAATGAACGGCTTCAGTGCGGCAAAAACAGGTTCAAACGACGCAGGATAAAGCGGACAGTCGGTTAAATCTTCCGGTGTACCGTCGCGGTGCAACATCCCCAGCAGCGGTTTTTCAACGCTGCCGCTGACCACCATTTTGGCCTTATTACGAAAACCCTGCTCTGGCCCACTAACGGGTGCGCACCACTCTCCCACCGCGTGTTCAACCAGCAGCTGTTGCAGGTCGGCCATTTTGGCGGTGAGTTGTTGGGGAACCGGCTGTTCTATCCACTGACAGGAGCGGCAGCGACCGGCGTCATAGAGTGCGCACTGCATATGAAGACCTTAAGAATCACGAGGGCTGCGATTATACACATTATTGCAGACGGAAGAACCGCCGACTGGATGCGGGCACAAAGAGCAGGAACAGCACCAGCATATCCGGGAGTTTCTGCATCACCAGTGCGCGTAAAATCTCGCGCTTCGATTCCCCCGCAATGCTGAACAGTTCCGGGTAGCCATAACCCAGTGACGCCGCCCACAGGTAGCCTGCCGCAACAATTTGCGTCAGCAGATAAACCCAGCGCGCCCAGTTGCGCCCTTTGACCAGTGAGAACGCGCAGTAAATCTCGATAAACACCAGCACCAGGCTGCTTAAAAAGACCAGCGTCAGATTCCACGTCTGCACGCTGCGGTGAATGAATTCCCCTATGCCGCGCGCGCCCAGGGTGTTCAGAATCATCAGCACATCGAGACAGCGGATCATAATAATGGCGAGCGCCGCCACCTGCACCAGCGCAGGAACATTCGGACGAGCGTGCGTAATACGTGATTTTTTTAATAATCCCAATGTTTTACTTCCCTGAAAAACAGTGCCGCGTCATGCGCGGCACTTCACTGGAAATTTTAAATGCTTCAGCCGCGTCTTGCACGCTGGATATCACGCACGCGTTGTTTTTCCGCGCGCGCCATCAAATACCAGGCGATAAATCCGACAATTCCGACCACGCCGAGGATGATGGACGCCAGGGCGTTGATCTCCGGGTTTACCCCCATGCGCACGCTGGAGAAGACCAGCATTGGCAGCGTCGTGGCTCCCGGGCCGGAGACAAAGCTGGCGATGACCAGGTCGTCAAGTGACAACGTAAACGCCAGCAGCCAGCCGGAGATCACCGCAGGCATGATCATCGGCAGGGTAATGATGAAAAAGACCTTCAGCGGTGTTGCGCCGAGATCCATCGCCGCCTCTTCAATAGAGCGATCCAGTTCGCGCAGACGCGAAGAGATCACCACCGCCACATAGGCGGTACAGAAGGTGACGTGCGCCAGCCAGATGGTGAGCATACCGCGATCCGCTGGCCAGCCGATGGCATGCGCCAGGGCGACAAACAGCAGCAGCAGCGACAGACCGGTGATGACGTCCGGCATGACCAGCGGTGCCGTGATCATAAAAGCAAAACCGTTCGCTCCGCGAAAATGCCCAAAACGCACCATCACCATTGCCGCAATAGTGCCGAGGACAGACGCCATTGTGGCGGCACAGGCGGCAATGGTCAGGCTTAGCACCACCGCACTCATCATCGCATCATCGTGGAACAGTTCACTGTACCAGCGCGTCGACCAGCCCGCCCACACCGTCACCAGTTTCGAGCTGTTGAACGAGTAGATCACCAGCATCAGCATTGGTGCATACAGGAAGGTAAACCCAAGCACCAGGATCAGAATTCGCCACGGGGAGCGCACTACCGGTAAGTTGTTCATCCGTGATCTCCCATCTGTTTTTGCTGATGCTTGTGGAACCACATGATCGGCACGATCAGCAGCAGCAACATCACAATCGCCACCGCCGACGCCACCGGCCAGTCGCGGTTGTTGAAGAACTCTTGCCACAGCACGCGGCCAATCATGATGCTGTCCGGGCCACCAAGCAGTTCCGGGATCACGAACTCCCCAACCGCCGGAATAAACACCAGCATCGAACCGGCGATAATCCCGCCTTTGGTCAGCGGAACAATCACGCTAAAGAACGTCTTCAGCGGGCGGGCTCCCAGGTCAAGCGAGGCTTCCACCAGCGAATAATCGATGCGCGTCAGGGCGGTATAGATTGGCAACACCATAAACGGCAGATAGGCGTACACAATCCCGATATACACCGCGAGATTGGTATGCAGGATCGTCAGCGGCTGGTCGATAACCCCCAGCCACATCAGGAAGTTATTCAACACGCCGTTGTTTTTCAGGATCCCCATCCACGCGTAAACGCGGATCAGGAATGACGTCCATGACGGTAAAATGACCAGCAGCAGCAGAATGTTGCGTGTCGATGGCTTACTGTGCGCCACTGCCCACGCCAGCGGGTAACCCAACAGCAGACAGCAGATCGTCGAGATCGCCGCCACCTGCAATGACTGCAAATAGGCTTCGAAATAGAGCGGATCGTCCGTCAATTGCAGGAAATTGCCGACATTCAGCGTCAGCGTCAGTTGTCCATCGGCCCATTCCATCAGGTTGGTATATGGCGGAATAGACCGCGCCATTTCTGCCAGGCTTATCTTGAAAACAATCAGGAACGGCAGCATAAACAGCAGGATCAGCCACACGTAGGGCATGGCGATCACCAGCTTGCGGCCATGTGTCATCTGTATGCGCGCCAGCCAGTGTGCAAAACCGCCCGGTTTTTCTGCGCGGGCTGGAGGTTCAAGTGTACTCATTGGCCGCTCCTTATACCGTCAGCACTACGCAACTGTCTGCATCCCAGCACAGGCGCACTTCGTCACCCCAGGTGGGTAGCCCTTTACGGTAGCGATGTTCGTTTTGCAGCTGAGCGCTGAGCATCTGTCCGCTCGTCAGTCGCACATGGTAAATAGAGAGATCGCCCAGATAAGCAATGTGTACCACCTCCCCGACGGCAAAGTTATAGCCATCGGCTGGCGGCTCTTCACAGAGCATGATTTTTTCCGGGCGCAGAGCGATATAAACCGGAACGTTGTCTACCACAGAGGCATCCGGGTCCACCTTCAGCGGGTGTACCAGCCCCGGCGATTCAAGCACCAGACCGTCGTCATGGCGCGCCTTCACCAACCCTTCGAAGACATTCACCGAGCCGATAAACTCGGCGCTGTAGCGGGTGGTCGGGTGCTCGTAAATCTCCTCCGGCTCGCCGATTTGCACAAACTTACCGCGATTCATAATCGCGATACGCCCGGCCATCGTCATCGCCTCTTCCTGGTCGTGGGTCACCATCACGCAGGTCACTCCCACGCGTTCGAGAATATCCACCACTTCCAGCTGCATACGGTCGCGCAGTTTTTTATCCAGTGCGCCCATCGGTTCATCAAGCAACAGCAGTTTCGGACGTTTCGCCAGGCTTCTGGCCAGCGCCACACGCTGACGTTGACCGCCAGAGAGCTGGTGCGGCTTACGTTTTGCGAACTCCTGCATATGCACCAGGCTCAACATCTCCGCCACTCGCGCGGTAATTTCGGCTTTCGGCAGTTTGTCCTGCTTGAGGCCAAAAGCGATGTTCTGCTCAACCGTCATGTGCGGGAACAACGCGTAAGACTGGAACATCATGTTGATTGGTCGTTGATACGGCGGTACGCGGGAGAGGTCGACACCATCCAGCACAATCTGTCCGGTGGTGGGCTGTTCAAAACCTGCCAGCATACGCAGTAATGTGGATTTACCGCAGCCAGATGCCCCGAGCAGGGCAAAAATTTCACCTTTGTAGATAGTCAGGCTGACGTCATCCACGGCATGCTGGCCATCAAAAGATTTGGTGAGGTTACGGATTTCAAGAAGCGGGGTCAGCGCTTTACGGACTTTCGCCTGCGGGCGGGGGATCGCGTCATTCACGGGGTGCTCTCCGGCATAAATCAAAACTGGTGCAAACGCACCATCAGGGTGCGCATCGCCGGGCAGCACTAACGCCTGCCCGGCCTGGAACTCACTGAATATTATTTACCGCTTTTCACTCTGGTCCACGCACGGGTGCGCACGCGGTCAATTTTTGGATCCTGAACCTTCAGGGTAAACAGCTTGGCGAAGACATCCGCAGGCGGATAGATGCCCGGGTTATCACGCACTTCCGCGCTGACCAGCGGTACAGACGCTTTGTTACCGTTAGCGTAGAACACGTGGTCGCTGATGTGGGCAATCACATCCGGACGCATCAGGTAATTGAGGAACTGATAAGCTTCATCTTTGTTTTTCGCATCAGCAGGCATCGCGAAGACATCAAAGAACGCCAGTGCGCCCTCTTTTGGAATGAAGTAGGAAATATTCACGCCATTTTTCGCCTCTTTCGCACGGTTAGCCGCCTGCCAGACATCCCCCGCCCAGCCGATAGCCACGCAGATGTCGCCGTTTGCCAGGTCGTTAATGTACTGAGAGGAGTGGAAGTAGCGAATATTCGGACGCAGCTTCAGCAGCAGATCGGTAGCCGGGCCAGTGTAGTCGTCGGCTTTGCTGCTGTTCGGATCTTTGCCCAGGTAGTTAAGTACGGTGGCGAAAATCTCTTCCGGTGCGTCGAGGAATGACACGCCGCAGCTTTTCAGTTTCTCAAGGTTTTCAGGCTTCAGCACCACATCCCAGCTATCGAGCTTGACGTCTTTACCCAGCACCGCTTTGACTTTATCAACGTTATAGCCGATACCAGTGGTCGCCCACAGGTAAGGCATCGCGTATTTGTTGTCCGGGTCGTGTTTAGCCACCAGCTTCAGCACGTCAGGATCGAGGTTTTTCCAGTTCGGAAGTTTGCTTTTATCCAGCGGCTGGAAGACACCTGCCGTCAGTTGACGCTCCAGGAAGCTTGCAGAAGGTACCACGAGGTCAAACCCGGTACTGCCTGCCATCAGCTTTCCTTCCAGCACTTCGTTGGAATCGAAAACGTCGTAAACCACTTTAATGCCGGTCTCTTTTTCAAAATTGGCGACCGTGTCCGGTGCAATATAGTCAGACCAGTTATAGATATGCAGCGTTTTTTGTTCCGCAGCGAGCGTACCGACAGAGACAGCCATCAGAGCACCCGCAACCAGACCCGATAACCATTTTTTATTCAAGGCGATCATATTGTTATTCCTTCTGAAAGCTCGTTAACAAACGAACTAAAACTATGCAATCTGAAGATATGCAAAAACCATGCATATTTTGTCGCTCTGACCGAAATAAAATAACAGACTCTATCCGGCAGTATTCGCTCGCTTTTTTAAGCATCGCAAGAATAACTGTAGCCCGTGTCTCCGGCTATAGCCCAGACGAAAAAACGCCTTTTATCAATTTTTTATGCACGTTATATCTACGTGATAAGCCGAAACCGCTTTCAGGGAGGTGAAATATTCTTTAAGGAAAGGTTAAAAGCAGCAGAAAAAATGGTGTTATGCAGCCGCTCTGGCAGCGACTGCGCGGATATCAGACAGGTTTAGTGGAGAAAATTGGGAGGTGCATCATTATTCTCTGCATCATCTTCAGTGCTATACAGTAAATGATGTGCATTGGCTTCCATCATTACCATCGAAATTTGCTCTTCGCTCTGGCGCATGAACCAGGAGAACTGTTTGAAGGAAAGTCCCGCTCCGGCGAATAAAGACTGGCAAACGACCAGTTTTGGCAGATTATCATCCTGTATGTCGAGAAATGCTTTGACCGTCAAAGAACTGGCATTGATAGCCGACAGATCGGATGCCAGTGCCAGTAACGCAGACGGTTTCACTTCAGCCAGCGCAGAGAAGAGGATCACGTCGTTGATGAGATCGATTTTGGCATCGAAAATGCCATCGAAATTTTGCATATGAGGCAAATGCAGCGCCTGGCAGGAATCACATTCAAAAAAGGTGATACCAGCGTCATCAAGCCATTGACGTAATGTATCCAGTGTAGGAACGACCTGTAAATCCATCGCTGTGCAGCCTCTTTAATAAAAACTTCGCATATAACCGTCATACTTCAAGCTGCATGTGCGTTGGCTGCGCTCGTTCACCCCAGTCACTTACTTATGTAAGCTCCTGGGGATTCACTCCCTTGCCGCCTTCCTGCAACTCGAATTATTTAGGGTATAGATTACGCAAAAAGTGCGTTCAATGCTATTTAACCGCCCGTTTTTAGACAGTAGCCCGGCGTCGCATGACGCTCGATCCATGAGATCATTTTACCCGCAATATCGACCCCGGTCGTTTTTTCCACCCCTTCCAGCCCTGGCGATGCATTAACCTCCATCACCAGCGGCCCGCGGGACGCACGCAGGATGTCCACACCCGCCACATCCAGGCCTAACGTTTGCGCCGCTTTTACGGCAATTTCGCGCTCACGTGCGGTGATATCCGCCACGCGCGCCACACCACCACGGTGCAGGTTAGAGCGGAAATCCCCCTCTTTCGCCTGACGCTCAATGGCCGCAACGACCTCATCGCCGACCACAAAGCAACGGATGTCACGCCCTTTGGCTTCTTCAATATATTCCTGCACCAGGATATGGGCATTGAGGCCGCGAAACGCGTCAATCACGCTCTCTGCCGCCTGCCGGGTTTCCGCCAGCACGACGCCAATCCCCTGAGTGCCTTCCACCAGCTTGATCACTAACGGCGCACCACCCACCATGTCGATCAGATCGCTGGTGTCATCCGGAGAGTGGGCAATGCCGGTCACGGGCAGATCGATCCCCTGACGGGCAAGCAGTTGCAGGGAGCGAAGTTTATCGCGGGCGCGTGAGATGGCGACGGATTCATTAAGGGGATAGCTGCCGAGCATTTCAAACTGACGCAAGGCGGCCGTGCCATAAAAGGTAATCTGCGAGCCAATGCGCGGTATAACCGCATCAAATCGTGGCAGCTGGCGACCTTTATAGTGAATGGACGACGCTGCGGGATCGATGTTCATATAGCAAGACATTGGATCGAGAATGTCAACCTGATGGCCGCGTTTCGCCGCGGCATCTCGCAGGCGTTTACATGAGTAGAGCGTTCCATCCCGGGACAAAATGGCAATTTTCACCCTGCACCTCTCTAAAGACATAGGAAAAGCCTGCGTATCATATACACAAAATCATGCAAGTTGTATCACAGCAGCCTGAAGGATGAGGTGCATACACGCAGGCAGGCGCAGAAGGAATGGACTAGCGCGTTGCCCAGCCCTGTTTGTGCAAATAGTCGAGAATAAACGGGCGATTTTCTTTAATGATGGTACGACGGATATGGTCACTCCACGTGTCGCGGCGGTTATTGCTGCCGCGCGTCATATAGTAGTGCGCCAGCTCCTCGTCGTATTGTGCCAACACGTCCCGATCGATCGGCTGATAGTGGTTTTCATGCATGATTATCGTGGCGGGCAGGCGCGGCTTCACGTCCGGGTTATCCGCCGGCCACCCGAGGCACAGGCCGAACAGTGGCAGCACATGTTTAGGGAGCTTCAGCAGTTCGGTCACGCTGTCAATATTGTTACGCAGGCCGCCGATATACACCCCACCCAACCCCAGTGATTCCGCCGCCGTCAGCGCGTTTTGTGCCATCAGGGCAGTATCGACGACACCCAACAGCAGCTGTTCCGCCAGGCCCAGTTCAGCTTCAGGGCAAATCTGCAGGTGGCGGTTAAAGTCGGCACAGAACACCCAGAACTCAGCCGCCTGAGCCACATGCTTCTGTCCGCCCGTCAGCGTCACCAGCTGTTCACGCATTGCCGGGTCGGTAATGCGAATAATAGAGCTGCATTGCAGGAAGCTGGAGCTGGAGGTTCCCCTTGCACTGTCAATAATCGCTTCACGCTGCGCCCGGGTAACCTGCTGGTCGGTGAAGTGACGAATCGAACGGTGGGAACGGAGCAGGTCAATGGTTGGCGTCATTCTCTCTCTCTTTAACTGTCTGAACACGGTCTAACAGACAGTATAGGAAATGTTGTGTGCCGTGTAATTGGCGAAACATAGCCTGACTATATCAAAGTGACAGGCGAAACCTTCTTTCCATGACAGCGGGTTATCGTGCAATATAATCGTCATTCGCCGTCAGGCTTGTTTTTTGAGGAGAGAGAAATGTTTGCAGTGATTTTTGGCCGTCCAGGATGCCCTTACTGCGTGCGCGCAAAAGAACTGGCAGAGAAACTGACCGAAGAGCGTGATGACTTCAACTTCCGCTATGTGGATATCCACGCGGAAGGTATCAGCAAAGCGGATCTGGAAAAAACTGTCGGTAAACCGGTTGAAACCGTGCCGCAGATTTTCCTCGATCAGAAGCACATTGGTGGCTGCACCGATTTTGAAGCTTACGCAAAAGAACATCTGGGTCTGTTTGCTGCAGAGTAATGCGAAGACGCCCTCACCGTGAGGGCGTTTTTATTTGTGCCGCCGCCGGTGGAGCATGCTGCGCACAAACAGGAAGCACAACGCCCCAAGCGCGCACCAGAATACCCCGCTCAATAACCATGCCAGTTCCTGCCAGAACGATCGCGAGGTGACAAACACCAGTCGTAGCAACAGCAGACACAGTGGAGCCGCCAGCATCGCGCCCAAAAGAGGCTTAACGACCTCCCCGCCACGGGAGAGAAAGCTGGCCGCCGCCCCCGGCAAGGTAAAAAAGAGCAAGCCCAGCTCGGGATGGCCGGAAGCCCTAAACGCCCCTTTGACATGGAAGGCTAATGACAGACACACTGTCGTAAACAGTAAAAAGCAACTGACCACACCCGCCCAGTTTCGCTTTATGTTCAAACTATCCTCCTGACTTCATCTCTATCAAATACGCTTTCGTCCAGTGGACGCCCAGTCAGATAAAGCAATGTGGCAATCCTTGCCAAAGTACACATCTGTTAATGCGATAATAGGTAGCTGTCGATAGCTAATACGATTAAACTAACCGGCAGCTATGGTTTTAGAGAATTAATGAAGGGAGCCGGGAATGTTGAAACGCTCCCCTGATGTTCAAAACAGTAGCCCAAATAGCCTCTTCATTCAACAACTTACTGGTAAACAAGAAGTTAGCCTCCGTGAATATAAACGTCGCAGACTTGTTAAATGGGAATTACATCCTGTTATTATTTGTGGTACTGGCACTGGGTCTTTGCCTGGGCAAATTGCGCCTGGGTTCAGTTCAACTTGGTAATTCCATTGGCGTTTTAGTCGTCTCTTTATTATTAGGCCAGCAACATTTCAGCATTAACACGGACGCGCTCAACTTAGGTTTTATGCTGTTTATTTTTTGCGTTGGGGTGGAAGCAGGGCCGAACTTTTTTTCAATTTTCTTCCGCGACGGCAAAAATTATCTGATGCTGGCGCTGGTGATGGTCGGCAGTGCGCTGCTGATTGCGTTAGGGCTGGGTAAACTGTTTGGCTGGGATATCGGGTTAACGGCCGGTATGCTGGCAGGCTCGATGACCTCCACACCGGTTCTTGTGGGTGCAGGAGATACTCTGCGGCACTCAGGTATGGCGGGCTCACAGCTCTCTACCGCTCTCGATCACCTGAGTCTGGGCTATGCCCTGACCTATCTGATTGGCCTGGTAAGCCTGATTGTGGGTGCGCGTTACCTGCCAAAACTCCAGCATCAGGATTTACAGACCAGCGCCCAACAGATTGCCCGCGAGCGCGGTCTGGACACGGACACCAAACGTAAAGTCTACCTGCCGGTGATCCGCGCCTATCGCGTGGGGCCGGAACTGGTCTCCTGGGCCGACGGGAAAAATCTGCGCGAGCTGGGCATTTATCGCCAGACGGGCTGCTATATCGAACGTATTCGCCGCAACGGCATTCTGGCAAACCCGGACGGTGACGCAGTACTGCAGATGGGCGATGACATCGCGCTGGTGGGTTATCCGGACGCTCACGCGCGCCTTGACCCCAGCTTCCGTAACGGCAAAGAGGTATTCGACCGCGATCTGCTCGACATGCGTATCGTCACCGAAGAGATTGTGGTGAAAAACCATAACGCCGTGGGTCGTCGCCTGGCGCAGTTGAAGCTGACTGACCACGGCTGCTTCCTGAACCGCGTGATCCGTAGCCAGATTGAGATGCCCATCGACGATAACGTGGTGCTGAACAAAGGTGACGTTTTACAGGTAAGCGGCGATACCCGACGCGTAAAAACCGTTGCTGACCGCATCGGCTTTATCTCCATTCACAGCCAGGTCACCGACCTGCTGGCCTTCTGCGCCTTCTTTATCGTGGGCCTGATGATCGGGATGATCACCTTCCAGTTCAGCAACTTTAGCTTCGGCATCGGTAACGCCGCCGGGCTGCTGTTTGCCGGGATTATGCTCGGCTTCCTGCGAGCGAACCACCCGACCTTCGGCTATATCCCGCAGGGTGCGCTGAATATGGTAAAAGAGTTCGGCCTGATGGTGTTTATGGCGGGCGTTGGCTTAAGCGCCGGTAGCGGCATTGGTCACAGCCTGGGTGCTGTCGGCTGGCAAATGCTGGTCTCTGGCCTTATCGTCAGCCTGGTACCGGTGGTGATCTGTTTCCTGTTTGGTGCATACGTGCTGCGCATGAACCGCGCCCTGCTCTTCGGCGCGATGATGGGCGCACGTACCTGTGCTCCGGCAATGGAAATCATCAGCGATACTGCACGCAGTAACATCCCGGCGCTGGGCTATGCCGGCACCTACGCCATCGCCAACGTCCTGCTGACGCTGGCCGGTACGCTGATTATCATCATCTGGCCAGGGCTGGGACTCGGATAACACTCAGGTTTGCGCATACCAGAAAAAAATTTTCGTTATGCGCAGAACTTTTTATTCAGGGGGCAGTCATAATTAGTGCCACTGCTTTTCTTTGATGTCCCCAATTTGTGGAGCCCATCAACCCCGCCGTTTTGGTTCAAGGTTGATGGGTTTTTTGTTGGGTGAAATTTAAAACCCATAAAATCAAAAAGTTACAACAAAACCATCATGCCTATGGCGACAAAATGGCGATAGTGCAGAATCATCTCTTTTAGCCGAGCTTCTGAGAATCATCCTTAAGAGGCCGTTAACTTAATCCAATGAACGAGATTGATTACTCGCGGCTGATCGATGCACTTACCTACAACCACACCAACAGCATTGTTATAGTATTAAATATTTAGTAAGAGATAAAAGGTCACCCCTATGAGTTAAGGCTCTCAAACCTCATTAAATGCACCGCACTTATTACATCGCATAACGATGTTGTGAATATTTTCTTTTGGTATACCAACAATAAGTTGAGACTTACATTTACCACAAAGCAATGCTAATCCAACCTCATAACCTGCAAAAATAATTGTACCCTCTCCTTCTCTGATAAAAACAGACCTTGTGTCCGGATCGGGTTCATGGATAACATTTAACATTATCTCCTCATTTATATCAGGAAGTTTGGGTTTCTTTATTTTTGGTTCATGGCAATCTTTAAAAAGTAAACCAGACCCACATGGGCATGGTTCATCTGGATCAATCTTGGCCATATTCACTCTCTCACTATAGACAATGGGAAACTTGGGTCTATATACCTACCTATGTCAGGAACATTTAGCTTCATTTGAGAAAGCATAACTAAAAGGTATGTAAAAAAGCGCCCAAAGGCTTGCTCCTCCATACCTTCTTTAATTATGCGTAGAATAACTTCGTCTACTTCGTCTCCGCTTGCTCGCCGTTTTTGATCAGTTAAAACTAATTTGACAAACTCATCAGTATCTAAAAGCAGGTCTTTCTCCCCTATTGTTAGGTTAACTTTTTCATAGCGCAGCACCCCTTTACCCAGAACGCATATGAGGTTGCAAAAATAATTCACATCATAAACGGCGGCAGAATGCGCTTTCCAGTTTTCCGTTAAAGAATCTAATGAATTACCTGAAAGGTTAAACCCAAAAACAATACCAAATGGCCTAGATGCTCTATGAAGTGTTATATACTCTCTAGTGGTAATTAAACCTAAATCTCTGGGGGCCAGTTTTTTGAACGAAGTTATTTTTCCTGCAGCATCATCAAACTCATTTTTTGACAGCGATGATTTCACTTCGATTATTCCATAAACGCCTTCAACTGGAAGAATTGACGTTTTTCCCGCATAAAGCACTGGGCAATTTAGAGCATCATAAATTATGATATCAATCGCATGTGAGCGTAGCCCCTCTTTTGTAATCACCTCTCCTTTAGTAACACCATATCTTTTTGGCAGATGAGTTTTGAGAAAATCTATTAAGAACTCTTCTCGATTCTCACCTTTATCACCACTGTGGTGTATAAAGCCAGACTCGTTAAATTTTGCTAGGGAAGGTGCGAACAAGTTCCTGATATGAGATCATCATATTCATCCGGAGCGCATCCCAGAGGGACATCATGAGCCATCAACTCACCTTCGCCGATAGTGAATTCAGCACTAAGCGCCGTCAGAC